>JAFQPL010000012.1 GCA_017411785.1 Clostridia bacterium | reverse complement strand
GAGGACTTATTGCGCAGGTTACCGATGAGGACGAGATCAAGGAGATGGTAAATAACGGTAAAGCTGTTTTCTATATAGGCTTTGACCCGACTGCCGATTCCTTGCACGTGGGACATTTTATGGCGCTTTGTCTTATGAAGCGCTTGCAGATGGCGGGAAATAAGCCGATAGCTCTTATAGGCGGCGGTACTGCTATGATAGGCGACCCTTCGGGCAGAACCGATATGCGTCAGATGATGACGACCGAAACCATTCAGCACAACTGTGAGTGCTTCAAGAAGCAGATGAGCAGATTCATAGATTTTTCCGAGGGAAAGGCTATGATGATAAATAATGCCGATTGGCTTCTTGACCTTAATTACGTAGAGGTGCTTCGTGACGTGGGAGCTTGCTTCTCGGTAAACAGAATGCTTGCGGCAGAGTGCTATAAGCAGAGAATGGAGAAGGGACTTTCCTTCCTCGAATTCAATTATATGATAATGCAATCGTACGACTTCTATTATCTCTATCAGAATTACGGATGCAATATGCAGTTTGGCGGCGACGATCAGTGGTCGAATATGCTTGGCGGAACTGAGCTTATTCGCAGAAAGCTTGGTAAGGATGCTTATGCCATGACTATAAATCTTCTGCTTAATTCTGAGGGTAAAAAGATGGGTAAGACTCAGTCGGGTGCGGTATGGCTTGATCCCGATAAGACAAGCCCGTATGATTTTTACCAGTATTGGAGAAATGTTGCCGATGCTGACGTTCTTAAATGTATAAGAATGCTTACATTCCTTCCGCTTGAGGAAATCGACGCTATGGATTCCTGGGAGGGCGCACAGCTTAACAAGGCTAAGGAGATTCTCGCTTATGAGCTTACCAAGCTCGTTCACGGTGAGGATGAAGCTAAGAAGGCAGAGGCGGGAGCGAAGGCTCTCTTCGGAAACGGCGCGAGCGCGGAGATACCCCAGACAACGCTTTCGGAGGGGGATTTTGCTGACGGTGAGCTTGATATATGCTCGTTGCTTGTGCTTTCGGGACTTGTAGCCACGAAATCGGAGGCTCGCAGAGCGGTTGAGCAGGGCGGAGTTGCAGTTGACGACGTAAAGATAACCAACGTAAAAGAGAGCTTTAAGAGCGCGGATCTCAAGGAAGGAAAGATATTCCGCAGAGGTAAAAAGGCATTCCGCAGAATTATAGTTGAATAATAATTGACTGTGGTTTCGGAGGTTTAGTTATGAAGGATATAAAAAGAAATCTGACGATGCTCTGCGATTATTACGAGCTTACCATGAGCAACGGATATTTCGTTAACGGAATGAAGGATAAGATAGTATACTTCGACGTTTTTTACCGTAATAATCCCGATAACGGAGGATACGCCGTAGTTGCGGGACTTGAGCAGATAATTGAATATATAAAGGATCTTCACTTTGATGAAAGTGATATTGAGTATCTCAGAGGAAGAGCCTGCTTTTCCGAGGAGTTTTTGGATTATTTAAGAAACTTTAAATTCTCCGGAGATATCTGGGCTGTTCCCGAGGGAACCGTTGTTTTTCCGGGTGAACCCTTAATGACGGTCAGAGCGCCTATAATAGAAGCGCAGTTTATCGAAACTTACGTATTGATGGTGATAAATCATCAGTCGCTCATAGCAACAAAGGCGTCAAGAATTGCAAGAGCCGCGAAGGGCAGAGCCGTAAGCGAGTTTGGCTCACGCAGAGCGCAGGGCGCGGATGCTGCTATATTTGGAGCAAGAGCCGCTTACATCGGCGGATGCGCTTCAACTGCCAGCACGATATCCGACGAGGTGTTCGGTGTTCCTGCGGGGGGCACTATGGCACATTCGTGGATTCAGCTTTTTGACAGCGAGTATGAGGCTTTTAAAACTTATTGTGAGATATATCCGAATTCTCCCACACTTCTTATTGACACCTATAACGCGCTTGACAGCGGTCTTGTGAACGCAATAAAGGTTTTTAAGGAGCTTGGCATAACGAAATGCGCGGTAAGATTGGACTCGGGAGATATAACTTACCTTTCAAAGAAGATAAGAAAGCGTCTTAACGACGCGGGGCTTACCGACTGTCGTATAGTTATTTCAAACTCGCTTGATGAGTATCTTATACGCGAGCTTATCCGTCAGGGCGCGGAGGTTGATGCCTTTGGCGTTGGAGAACGTCTTATAACCGCAAAGAGCGACCCTGTTTTCGGTGGAGTTTATAAGGTCTGCGCGGTTGAGGATAAAAACGGAAATATTATTCCTAAGATAAAGATAAGCGAGAACGTCGGTAAGATAACAACCCCTCATTTCAAGAAGGTCTACCGTATACGTGACAGGGAAAGCGGAAAGGCAGAGGCTGATCTTATATGTCTTCACGATGAAGTTGTTGACGCAAGCCGTCCTCTTGAAATCTTTGATCCTGTTGCGACATGGAAACGAAAGACCTTTACCGATTATACGGTAACAGAGCTTCTGGTTCCGATATTCAAAAGCGGAGAGCTTGTTTATTCTATGCCTTCCCTTAAGGAGATCAAGGAGCATTGCCAAAGAGAAATCGAGGGAATGTGGGAGGAGGTCAGACGCTTTAACAATCCGCATAATTACTATGTTGACCTTTCCGAGAAGCTCTGGAGACTCAAGCAGGATATGCTTGCAGAGCATGGAAGACGTTAAGCACGAGATGAAGGTAATAATTTGTATAGACGATAACGGCGGGATGCTTTTTAATTCCCGCCGTCAAAGCAGAGATAGAGTGCTCATTGCCGACATAATGAATGGCTTGGGCGATAAGCGTATATATATATCAAGCTTTTCACGCTTGCTTTTTGAAGGATATGAGGGCAGATATATTATCAAAGACGATGTACCGAACGGACTTTGCCGTGATGATGTTTGCTTCATAGAAAATGTTGATATAAAGCCTTATGTCAATGAGATCGATTCTGTTACGTTATACCGTTGGAATAGGGTATATCCAAGAGATCTCAGCTTTGATACGGGAATTTTGGCTAATGGCTTTACTATGCGTGAGACTTGTGATTTTGAGGGCTATTCGCACGAAAAGATAACTAAAGAGGTTTTTGAGAGATGAAATTAAAAAGAAGTATTGCTTTTTTGATAGCGCTTGTTTTGGCGCTTTCTATAGTATTTACCGCTTGTGATACCGATACATCATCAGATTTCGGAAACGATGATGCCTTTGAGGACGGGCAAAAGGAAAATTTAAACAAACCCGATAAAAAGACCGAAAAGAAAACAGAAAGTACCCCCGAAAGCGAAACAACGGTCGATACCGCCGCGACCCCTGAGGACGTAAGCGAGTATTCGGGTAAGCCGTATGTTGTTTTAAACGGTAATAAGCCTGAGTTTAAGGATGATGAGATAACCGATAAGGCTTACGAGTTTTACAGCAAGCTCGATTCTCTCGGAAGATGCGGATATACTATGTCTTGCGTGGGTAAGGAGCTTATGCCTACGGAGGACAGAGAGAGCATTTCATCGGTAAAGCCGACAGGATGGATAAACAATAAGTACGATACAGAGCTTGTTGACGGAGGGTATATTTACAACCGTTGCCATCTTATAGGCTTTCAGCTTACAGGAGAGAACGCAAATAAGGAAAATCTTATAACGGGTACCCGCTATATGAATGTTGACGGTATGCTGCCTTTTGAGAATATGGTTGCCGATTACGTAAAGGAGACCGATAATCACGTAATGTACAGAGTAACTCCGATATACGTAGGTAATAATCTGCTCGCGAGCGGAGTTCAGATGGAGGCATATTCGGTCGAGGATAAGGGCGAGGGCGTTTGCTTTAACGTTTACGTTTATAACGTTCAGCCTGGAATAGTTATAAATTATGCTAACGGAGATAACTGGCTTTCGGGCGAGACTCCTCCACAAACCGAAACAGAGAGCGAGACCTCGTGGGACGGAAAATATGTGTTGAATAAGAGTTCTAAAAAGATACATAAGTCTAATTGTTCAAATGCCAAGACAATAAGTGAGCAAAACAGACAAGAGCATATAGGCTTGTTAGATGATCTTGTTGCTCAAGGCTATAGCGGATGTGGCTTGTGTAAGCCTCTCGAGTGATCTTAGGATTTTGTTGATGTAATAAAGAAGCGATTGGTAAGTTCCTTTCGCTTCTTTTTTGTCAGGAGTCAATTGTTAATAAAAATAACGCAAAATCTCTTAAAAAAATAAAATAAGTTATTGAATTTGCAAAGTATATATGCTATAATTATATAAATATACTTTTTGTATAAGGTTATCACTGGGTTCGGAGGTATAGCTGTTGACTACTTTTTTGGAAATTTTAAAAAATACTTTTGACATTTTCGCGTTGGCTGCAATTTTGTTTTTTATATACCGTTTTGCTGTAAAAAGGAGAGCTGTAAGGCTTGTAACGGGCGTTGTTCTTTTCCTGCTCGTTATGCTGGTGGTTGATGCAACCAAGCTAACTGCTCTTGGATTTGTATTCGGAGATTTCAGACAACTTGGAGTTATAGCTATACTTATAATATTTCAACCCGAGCTGCGTTCCGCGCTGGAGAAGATCGGTGCTACCACGTTTGAGAGCTTTCAGGGAATAAATTCTTCCGCGTCAAAATCCGACGTTGGCACAGGAGAGATAGTAGAGCCTATCGCGCATGCGGCGCAGATGCTTTCTGACATTAAGTACGGCGCTTTAATAGTTGTTGAGCGAGAGGACCGCCTTGATGATCATATGCAAAGCGCATCGATGCTTGATTCAAAGGTTACGACTGATGCTTTGAACTCTATTTTTTATAAGGGCGGCGCGCTTCACGACGGAGCGGTGATAATCCGAAACGGACGAATAGAATGTGCAAGATGTGTGCTTCCTTTGACAAAGAAGGTCGATCTTCCGAGTGAGCTTGGTACAAGGCACAGAGCCGCTTTGGGCGTTTCCGAGCAGTATGATTCTGTTGTTGTAGTGGTTTCGGAGGAGACAGGAACGATATCGGTATCGGTAAACGGAGAATTGGAAAGAGGCTTTACCTATACCACACTGCGTAAACGGCTTGTTGAGCTTTTGGACCCCGAATCAAAAAAGGAAAATGAAAATATAATACATAAAATCGGACGTAAGGGCAAGACAAAAACAAAATCTGTTGCATCGGGTTCTAAAAAAGCGTCTGAATCGATCCAAGCCAAGAATGCGGAGGCGTCGGATTCAAATGAAACGGATAAGTCTTAACGGAGGTAATTATGTCAGATAAGAATAAAAAACTTGACGCTAATGATGCGCTTGAAAGCGATGCTAACGTCAATGATAAAAATACAAGTACAGAAAAAAGTAAAAGAAGATTTAAAAAATCCGATATTCTTGTCTTCGCCGTTTGCCTTGTGGTTTCAACGGTAATATGGGCATATGCAAGTAATGTTGAGAAAGCTAAGGAAGAAAAGGAACTCAGTAAAGAGATCATACAGGAGGTCGTTGAGAGCGGAATGAAGAACAACGAAACCTCGGCTCCTGACGAAAGTAAGTAATAAAACCGTATGGGGGATAGTTATGGAGAATAAAATCATAAGCGGATTTGTTATAAGCGGAATAAGTCTATCCCTCGATACCGATGAGAGTGAAGCATGCGTAATAGCATCTAAGGAATTGAAGCGTGCAGGGATAAGCCCTGCACGAATTCGTTTTAATATTTATAAAAAAGCGGTCGACGCAAGAAGGAAAAACGATATACGTCTTGTGTATTCGGTTGCCGCTCGTTTTGAGTCGCCAAGAGCGGTCTGCGTTCCTGTGTTAAAAAAATATAGGATAACAGCCCTTTGCGATGAAGAGCTTGAAATAGTTTACGGAGATAAAAAAGCAGAGAACAGACCTCTCGTTGTGGGTATGGGACCTGCGGGTCTTTTTTGTGCGCTTTTGCTTGCCGAAAACGGCTATGCTCCGATAATTATAGATAGGGGAGATTCGGTATTTGAAAGGTCGGAAAAATACAAAAGCTTTTGCGAGTACGGAATACTTGATACCGAGTCAAATATACAGTTTGGAGCAGGCGGAGCAGGTACTTTTTCCGATGGAAAGCTTTTAACGAGGATTAATGACCCCAAAATAAATTACGTATTGAAGCGATTTTGCGATTTTGGCGCGCCGAATGAGATCCTTACCTCTGCAAAGCCTCATATAGGAACCGACCTTTTGCTTGGAATAGTTGACGCTATGCTTGCGAAGATCGAAAGGCTTGGCGGAAGTGTTCTTTACAGAACTCGGCTTGATAGGATGACCGAGCTTTCCAATGGAACGGTTTGCGCGCATACCACGGCGGGAGACATAAAATGCTCGGCATTGGTTCTTGCTACGGGACACAGCGCAAGAGATACATATAAAATGCTGATTGAGAACGGATACGTAGTAGAGGCTAAGGATTTCTCTGTTGGGGTGCGTATAGAGCATTTGAGAGAAAATATAGATAAGGCTCTTTATGGAGATATGGCGGGGCATGAAAAACTTGGCAAGGGTGAATATCATCTTTCCGATACTACAGGTGAGCGTGGGGTATATACCTTTTGTATGTGCCCGGGCGGAGAGGTCGTTGCCGCTGCTTCTGAGGAGGGCGGAGTTGTTGTCAATGGAATGAGCCGCAATGCCCGTGATGGAAAAAACTCAAATTCTGCTATTGCGGTTAGCGTGAAGGTCTCGGATTACGGGGCTACACCTGCAGACGCGATAGCTTTTCAGCGAAAAATAGAGAGAGCTGCCTTTTTACAGGGGGGCGGAAATTATTTTGCACCGATACAGACGGTAGGCGATTTTTTGGAAGGACGGGTTGGCAAAGAGCCCAGTGACGTGCTTCCAAGCTATAGGAACGGGTGTGTAAAAATCGCAGATATGAACTCGGTCTTGCCTGAATTTGTTTGCGAGGGATTGAAGAGAGGAATCGTGTCGTTTGATAAAAAGCTTTCGGGCTTTTCTGTACCTTCCGCAATACTTACGGGTGTTGAAACAAGGACATCTGCTCCTGTTCGTATTATGCGAAATGAGGAGCTTGTTGCTATAGCTAAAGGGGCTGTATATCCTTGCGGAGAGGGCGCGGGATACGCGGGTGGAATTACGAGCGCCGCGATAGACGGGATTCGTGTTGCCATTAAGATAATGTCTCGTTTTGCTCCTGTTAATTGATTTGTTTTTTATAAAATTTATATAGAGGTAATAATGAATAATAATGCTAAGGAAAGGGTGTGGAATGAGCAGTACGTCTTTGGCGACGGTGAAAAGGATGCGATAATAGACGAAATGGCAAAAGATCTGGGGAAAAGCAGATTTTTTTCGGTTTTACTTTATAATCGCGGATATAGGAGCGCCGAGGAGGCAGTGCGATTTTTGCGCTTTGAGGAGGAAAATTTTCATGATCCGTATCTTTTATGTGATATGGATAGGGCAACTGACAGAATTTTTAATGCTATCAAGAAAAAAGAAAAAATATGCGTTTACGGAGATTATGACGTAGACGGAGTTACTGCGGTAAGCACTCTTTATCTTTATCTTACGGAGCTTGGAGCTGATGTTTGCATAAAGATACCAAAGCGTGACGGTGAGGGCTACGGAGTATCTAAAAATGCTATAAAAGCGCTTGCGCAGGACGGTGTTAAGCTTGTTATAACCGTTGATACGGGAATTACCGCATGTGATGAGGTAAGCTATGCAAATGAGCTCAGCGTTGATTTTGTTATAACCGATCACCATGAATGCAGGGACGAGCTTCCCGATGCCTGCGCTGTTGTAAATCCGCATAGAAGGGATTGTGACTATCCCTTTAAGGAGCTGGCCGGTGTCGGAGTCGTTTTTAAGCTTGTTTGTGCGCTTGAAATAAACAGATGTAAGCAGAGCGGAGAGCCCGTTGAAACGGCACTTCAAAAGATATGCCTGAAATACATTGATCTGGTCGCTCTCGGTACTATAGCCGATGTTATGCCGATAGTTGATGAGAACCGCCTTATAGTCGGAATGGGTCTTAAGCTTATGGAAAACTCTCAACGCCCGGGGCTTCGCGCGCTTATAGATTCGGCTTCAGCGAAAAAATCGGGTGATGATTCAAAAAAGCGAAAGATAAATTCGAGCTTTATAGGCTTTGGCATCGCGCCGAGAATAAACGCTGCGGGAAGGATCTCCGATGCGGCTATCGCGGTCCGCACACTCCTTGCGGATGAGGATGAGGCGGAAATGCTTGCGGAGGAGCTTTGTGAGATCAATAAGCGGCGTCAGGTTGAAGAAAACCGTATTGCAGAGGAAGCTTACAGAATGATAGATGACCTCGCGGATATGGATAATACCTACGTTATAGTTCTTGACAGTAATAGCTGGCAACAGGGCATTATAGGTATAGTTGCGTCAAAAATAACCGAGAAGTATGGCTTACCGTCTATACTTATTTCATTTGACGGCTCAATGGGATTTTACGAAACTCCGTTTGATGAGGGACGCGGCTCGGGCAGAAGTATAAAGGGATTAAATCTTGTTGAAGCGCTTAATTACTGCGAGGATCTGCTTGTTAAGCACGGAGGACACGAGCTTGCCGCCGGTCTTACCGTAAAAAGAGCAAATCTTGAGGATTTCCGTGATAAAATAAATGAATATGCGAGGGAACATTTGTCCGAGGACGCTTTCAGAGTAACCTTGGACGCGGATTGTGAGCTTGAAGCAAAGGATATAACTCTTTCGCTTGCTAAGGAAATACAGCTTCTTGAGCCATACGGTGCCGGGAATGCTACACCGCTTTTCGTACTTAGGGATGCTGTGGCAAAGAGGATCAGTGCAACAAAAGGCGGAGATCATACAAGAATGACGCTTGAAAAGGACGGAAAGCTGATAAACGCTATGTATTTTGGAATTGCTCCGCTTGATCTGGGTTTTTTTGTCGGAGATAAGATAGACGTGCTTTTTAATCTTGATATTAATGATTATAAAAGTGTTCTTTCCGAGCAGCTTACCGTTCGCGATGCGAGAATAGCCAAATCCTGTACAGATGCTGCGGCGCACGCTAAAAAACGTTTTGATGAGGTAAGAGCAGGGGGAGCTTACGATTCCTCGGAGAATTTTTTACCTACGCGTGATGATTGCGCGGCAGTGTATACTTATCTTCGCAGAGAGTACAGAAACGGAAACTGCAGCTGTGATGTAGACCATACATTGAAGGCTCTCAGATGCGAGTATGGAAATTCCATAAATTACGTGAAATTAAAATATATTTTTGAGATACTTAACGAGCTTAAAATATGCGATGTAATCGAAAGAAAACGTGATTTCTACGATTATGAGGTTAATTTCAAAGCTAATAAAACGAGTATAGATAAATCTTCTATATTGAAGCGGTTGAGATCGCAGTGCAACGATCGCATATAAGCGGCTTTGACACATTTGAGAAAGGATGTTCTATGGTAAAAAACGTATGCAGCACCGTTCCGCAATTGATAGATAAAATTTCGGGACTGAGTAGAAAATACGATATAGAAAAAATAAGAAAAGCGGGTGAATACGCGGCGAAGCTTCACGAGGGGCAGTTCAGAGTGAGCGGCGAGCCGTATGTTTCTCATCCGATAGCTGTTGCGGAAATAGTTATCGATCTTGGACTTGATGATAATTCAATATGCGCGGCTCTTTTGCATGATACAGTTGAGGATTGCCCTGATAAAACAAATCTAAAGGAGATCGAAAAGCTTTTCGGAGCAGAGGTCTCTATGCTTGTCGACGGCTTGACAAAGCTTCCTGCCCTTAATATTGAGGATAAGGAGGAGGCGCAGATAGAGAGCATCAGAAAGATGGTCCTTGCTATGTCTAAGGATATAAGAGTTATCTTTATTAAGCTCTGCGACAGACTTCATAATATTCGTACGCTCGACGCAAAGCCTGAGGCAAAGCGACGTGTGACAGCGTTGGAAACAATGCACGTTTACGCCCCGCTTGCGCACAGACTCGGCATGCGTAAGCTCAAGCATGAGCTTGAGGACAGGTGTATCGCCTATCTTGACCCTATCGGATATTCCGAGGTTGAGCGGTACAAGCAGGAAATGTGCGACCGATACGAGTCAATGTTTTCTAAGGTTCAGGATGAGATAAGAAAAAAGCTTGCGGATAATCATATAGAATTTGAGTTGTCGGGAAGAATAAAAACCGCTTATAGCATCTATAAGAAGATGTACGATAAGTCCAAGACCTTTGAGGAGATATATGATTTCTACGCAATGCGTGTAATAGTTAATACCGAGCTGGATTGCTATACTGTTCTCGGTATCATTCACGAGATGTTTTATCCTCGGGAGGGACGGTTTAAGGATTACATTTCCACGCCTAAATCCAATATGTACCAGGCTATTCATACAACGGTAATAGGTCACGACGGAATTCCGTTTGAGGTGCAGATAAGGACTCGTGAGATGCACAGAGTTGCTGAGTACGGTGTCTGCGCTCATTGGAAATATAAGACGGGGGATAACTCTAAAAACGGAGATAATATAAACGAGCGGCTTGGTTGGATATCAAGCCTTGTTGAGACCGAAAACACTACTAACGATTCGGATGAGTTTATAAACGCCCTGAAAACAGATATATTTCAGGACGAGATATATGTGTTTACTCCAAAGGGTAAGGCAATAATTCTCTCAAAGGGTGACACCGTAATAGATTTTGCTTACGCTATACATTCGGGTGTAGGAAATTCTATGGTTGGCGCAAAAATAAACGGAATGATAGTTCCTATCGACAGAGCGCCGCAAACAGGAGATATAATTGAGATAATTACATCTTCCTCCTCTAAGGGTCCGAGCAGAGATTGGCTTAAAATAGCAAAAACCACGTCTGCGCGCGCTAAGATAAGAAGCTTTTTTAAGAAAGAAAAACGCGCGGAAAATATCGTTGCGGGAAAGAGTATCGTCGATACGGAATTTAAAAAATTCGCAAGCTCGTCGACTGAGCAGCAGAGAGCTGATACCGTCGCGGCGGTAAGTCAAAGAATGGGATACATGACCTCTGAGGATATGTATAACGATCTTGGTTACGGCGGACTTTCCTATTCAAAGATAGAAGCAAAAATACGCGACGAATATGAGCGTAGCTTTGGTAAAAAAGAGGAGCCAGAAAGCAGTCATGAGTCGATCGTTGAGCAGATCAACGTTTCAACACCGAAAAACGTTGCATCGAGCGGAGGTGTTATCGTGGACGGTCTTGAGGGCTGCTTGGTGAAGTTTGCGAAATGCTGCCGCCCTTTACCGGGGGACAGTATAATCGGATTTATTACGCGCGGACACGGTGTTTCTGTACATAGCGCAGATTGTCCAAATATAGCATTGAGCCGTTCAAATCCCGAAAATGTGGATCGCTGGGTAAGCGCACGTTGGGCGGAAATAAAGGAACGTACATCAGCACTTTATGAGGCTCAAATGGGAATAACCGTATATGACAGAAACGGAATTCTTGCCGATATTATTTCTGTCTTTTCCGATATGAAGGTTCAGCTTCTTCAGATAAATACGAGCAATATTAACGAAAATGAAATACTTATAAATCTCAGAATAAGCTGTAAAAATGTAGATCATTATAATTCGATAGTTTCGCGAATTCGCTCGGTAGAGAGCGTAAAAGAAATACGCAGATAATAACAATTCAAGGAGTGCTGTATGATAGCGGTATTACAAAGGGTAAGGAGCGCGTCGGTTAAGGTTGACAACGCCACCGTGGGAGATTGCGGCAAGGGACTTTGCGTGCTTCTCGGAGTTTCTGCGGAGGATACCGAGGAGGATGCTGTGGCTCTTGTACGAAAGCTTGTGGATTTGAGAATCTTCAGAGATCAAGATGATAAAATGAATCTTTCGCTTAAGGATGTTGGGGGTGAGCTGCTTGTCGTTTCAAATTTCACCCTGCTTGCCGCATATAAAAAGGGAAGACGTCCTGATTTTATAGGCGCCGCGCCTCCCGCAGAGGCAAATCGGCTTTATGAATATTTTTGCGAGCTTTGCCAAGCTGAAATCTCTCACGTTGCGCGGGGCGTTTTTGGCGCGGATATGGAGCTTTCGATAATTAATGAGGGCCCCGTAACGATTGTAATGGACAGTAAGGTGCTTTTAAAGAAGGGCACTTAAAAAACGGAGATGTTTATATGAAGATCTTTTTGGATTCACCCATAAATAAATATTACGTTCAAACTCTTGGAATGATATTTTTTCCGGGAGAGCATTTTGCGGAAAACGAAGAGCTGAAGCCGGGCGAGCCCGTGCTTTCGGTAAGGACCTGCGAGGAAGAGAACGGTATTCGTACGTTTTCAACGGTCTCGCTTGATGAAAAAAGTGAGAGCGCGGAGTATTTTGCGGAATTCACTGCCGACAGAAGCAGGGAGAGAGTTCTTAAGCTTTCGATTGGCGGCGCAGTGCTCGCGGCGGCGAATAAGCTACTGGGGTACCGTCCTGCGTGGGGAATGATGATAGGAGTAAGACCGTCAAAGATAGCAAGCGAGATGCTTGATGCGGGATATAGTAAAACTAAAGTAAAAAGGATTCTTAACAGTGATTATCTTGTAATACCGAAGAAGGCGGCGCTTGCAACGAGTATTGCGCTTACCGAGCGAAGCGTTATAGGTACACCGTCTCCTAAGGATTGCAGTGTATACATATCGATACCGTTTTGCCCAACGAGATGCTCGTATTGCTCTTTTGTATCATACACCTCAAAAAGACTTTTGTCTTTGATACCCGAGTATCTTGAAAAGCTTAAGGAAGATATACGCTTTAATTTTGAGACTATACGTATGCTTGGACTCAATGTTCGTACCGTATATATCGGCGGCGGAACTCCAACTATACTTGACGAGGATCAGCTTGAGGAGCTGCTTTCCTTTATAGCTGCGCAGACCGATATTTCCGCGCTTGAGGAATTTACTCTTGAGGCGGGCAGACCTGATACAATAACCTATGAAAAGTTTGAAATAGCAAAGCGTTACGGAGTTACGCGCGTTAGTGTAAACCCACAGAGCCTCAGCGATAAATTGCTTGAGAGCGTTGGCAGAAATCATACGAGCGCGGAATTTTTCAGAGCTTATGAGGATGCGCGTAAGGCAGGAATAAAAACTGTGAACGTTGATCTCATAGCAGGACTTCCTGGTGACGATTTTAAAAATTTTGCTTATACCTTTGACGAAATACTTAAGCTGAGGCCTGAAAATATAACGGTACACACCTTCTGTGTTAAAAAATCCGCAGAGCTGTTAAAGCAGGACTCTAACGTTTACTCGTTGAGAGGCGGTTCGGTTGGTAAGTGCGTTGATTATTCGCAGATAAAATCCGATGCGGCGGGATATATTCCGTATTATATGTACAGGCAAAAGAATACGGTTGGAAATTATGAGAACGTAGGATTTATGCTTAAGGGACATGAGGGCTTTTACAATATTTATATGATGGAAGAGATTCATTCTATTTTTGCGTCGGGCGCGGGAGCTGTAAGTAAGCTTGTTGATAATACTACGTTGAACTGCAACAAGAGGGATATAGATAGACTTTTTCATCAAAAATATCCCTATGAATATCTTCGCGAGGATAAGAACGAGGCGTTCAGAGAAGCCGCGATCAGATTTTACCGTGAGCATGGTATGCTTGATTGATTTTACGGAGGTAGCTTATGCATTGTGAAAATAATGAAACGATGCAGGATTATAAAAACTCTCAATGGATAAAGCAATGTGAGGATAGCTTTGCGCAGAGCATATACGATATAACTGAGGATATCTGTGTGAACAGGGATGTTCGGGTAATCAGACTTTTTGGCCCCAGTTGCTCGGGAAAGACCACTACCGCAAGGCATTTGATTTCTTTTTTTAGAAAATTTTCGAAAAAGGCGCACGTTATATCAATTGACGATTTCTTTTACAATCGCGATAAGCTTAAACGGTTGTCAGAGGAAAAGGGACTTTCCGAAATAGATTACGATTCTCCCGATACAATAGATTGCGAGGAGCTGGAAAAATTCATATACGACGTTTTTAATGAGAATAAGGTAATGTGCCCTGTATTTGATTTTAAAACGGGAATGCGTGCGGGATATAAGGAAATGTCTGTTGATGATGACGATATCTTTATATTTGAGGGGATTCAGGCGGTTTACCCGAGAGTTGTTGAAATGTTTAAAAAATATGATTCGGCAAGCATATATATAGTGCCGCAAAGAGAGGTCCTCGCGGGCGGAGTTTGCTTTGAGGCAAACGAGATACGCCTTATGAGACGGCTCGTCAGAGATTATAATTTCAGGAGCACTATGCCCAAAACTACCTTTGTCAATTGGGACGGTGTTAGGGATAATGAGGAAAAAAATATATTCCCGTACGTAGAGGGAAGCGATTATTGCGTTAATTCCTCAATGCCGTATGAGGTTGGAGTGCTAAAGCCTTACCTTACAAAGCTTTTAGAGGACTTTGACGAAAAAGATGTTCATTATGATACCGCAAGATATATTCTTGAGCGAATAGAGCTTGTTGAGGAAATTCCCTCAAAGCTTATATGCGAGGGATATCTTTATCGGGAATTTGTATAAATATTACGCACCGCTCGGTATATCGTTTTTTTGTTTGGAATAAACTATAAAAAAACGGTTGGGCGGTGTTAATTTTGAAAAAAACAGGTAAGACCGAGCGTAAGGACGGCTTTATGTCGGGCGTAATAATCCTTTCGCTCTCTACTTTGATTGTAAAGATAATAGGTCTTGCTTTTAAAATACCTATGCTTTCGTTGCTTGGAATGGAAGGAATGGGGTATTTTAATTCGGCGTATGAGATATATGCATTGCTTTGTGTTATTTCTACAGCGGGGTTGCCCGTTGCTCTTTCGATATTGGTTTCATCATCGTTGGCAAGAAATGATTTTTGCGGAGCCGCGACGGCGTACCGTTCGGCAAAGCGAATATTTTTTGTCTTTGGCGCACTCGGAATGGTATTTATGCTTTTTTTTGCAAAAATACTTGCTGCGGGAATAGGAAACGAGGGGGCTTTTTACTGCATAACAGCAATTGCTCCTGCCTTGCTTTTTATTTGTCTTGCGAGCGCGGTCAGGGGTTACTGTCAGGGATTCGGTAATATGAAGCCGACGGCGGTATCACAGCTGATAGAAGCACTTGCAAAGCTTGCGCTCGGAGTAGCTTTTGCCATTTTGGGAATAAAAAAGGGCTTTTCGATTCCCGTCATTTCTGCGCTCGCGGTTTTGGGAATAACTATTGGCACTTTTTTTTCTCTTTGTTATCTTCTTTTTGAAAAACGAAGATTAAAAAAATCGGGAGTACCGTTGAGGCTCGGGAAAGGTGACGGACGCGCAAAGGAGCTTGTAAAAATAGCATTACCTATAACGCTTGGCTCTGCAATAATAAGCCTTACCAGAATTGTTGATATGACACTTATGATGCGCAGACTTCAGGAGATAGGAGTCTCACAGTTCAGGGCTAATGAGATATACGGAGCATATACTACACTTGCATTGCCTGTTTTCAGCTTGATTCCGTCACTTATAACGCCTATATCTATGGCGCTTATTCCCGAGCTTACAAATGCTATAGAGCGAGAAAGCATACACGGGCAGACAGAAACTGTAGAAAAAGCGCTGCGTCTTACGTCTGCTTTTTCCATGCCTGCGGCTCTTGCGCTTACCGTTTTTTCAAGGCAGATACTTTCACTGCTTTTTCAAGGGCAGAGCGAGGCGGTCGAAATCGGCGCCCCGTTGCTTTCTTTGCTTGGCGGCTCGGTTCTGTTTTCTTGCTTGATTACTACCACTAACGCTATATTGCAATCTTACGGGTGCGTGGGCAAGCCTATATTTTCTATGTCTGTGGGGGTTGTTGTTAAGGCGCTTTCATCATATTTTTTGCTTGGAACCGAATCTGTGGGCGCGTACGGCGCGCCTATAGGAAGCCTTGCTTGCAATGTGACGGTTGTATTGCTTAATTTTGCGCTTATGATGAGGTGCGCAAAAAATACACAGGATGCAATATCTCTTTCAAAAAGCTTTTTAAAGCCGTTCATAGCATCGATTTTCGCTATAGGCGGTGCGTACGGAGTTTTTTGTTTATTTTCGTCTGTGTTTGTAAGTGAAGCTGTAGCTTTTGTTATTTCAATGGCAGTAGCTGTAATGATATATGCTTTGCTTGCGTTTTTGCTCGGAATTTTGACAAGGGATGACGTTACCGCTCTCCCTTTGCTGAATAGACTTGTTAAACAAAAATAATTTACGGAGGCAAAAAATGACTGTTGCTGAAAAAAAGGAATATCTTTTAAAAAGGGAACGATACGGTATAGATGAGCTCGTTACCGTGGTAGAGGTGTTACGCTCGGAGGAGGGCTGCCCGTGGGACAGAGAACAAACTCACAAGAGCATAAGAAAGGACTTTATAGAGGAGACCTATGAGGTCATCGAGGCTATAGACACCGAGGATCCCGTTCTTTTGCGGGAGGAGCTGGGTGACGTTTTGCTCCAGGTCGCGTTTCATGCTCAAATTGAGAGAGAGCAGGGAGGCTTTACGCTTAATGACGTCGCAAATGATGTTTGCGTTAAGCTTATACATAGACATCCACACGTTTTTGGAGATGTTGTTGCCGAAACCTCGGAAAAGGTGCTTGTTAATTGGGAAGCGATAAAGAGTGAGGAAAAGGAGCGAAAGACCGTTACCGATAAGCTTCGTTCTATACCGCCGATGCTTCCCGCTCTTATGAGAGCGGAAAAGGTTGGGAAGAAGGCTTCCTGCTTTGATTTTCCCGATGCCGAATCGGCGATGCTTAAGGTCAAGGAGGAGCTTCGTGAGCTTGAGGATGCCATTTATGGAGAGGGGCGGGAAAGAATAGAAGAGGAGATGGGAGATTTTATATTTTCCATTGTTTCGCTCTGCCGTAAGCTTGGCGTTGAGCCGGAGGTCGCGCTTAACAAGGCAACTGATAAATTTATAACAAGGTTTTCAGCTCTCGAGAGTGCGGTTACAGCGCAAGGGAAGGATATCTTTAAGCTTGATATGACGGAGCTTGACGCCGTTTGGGATGAAATCAAAGGAAATTCTGAAAAAGCTTAAAAAAATAGTGAAAAAAAGGCTGAAAAAGCCGAAAAAATCAAAAAAACCTATTGAATTTACTGTAAAAGTATGATATAATAAAGGTGCAACAAGGAACGGTGTTCCAAGTAAGTTAAAATAGGAAAGGTGATTATCATGAACAAGACAGATCTCGTAGAAGTAGTTGCTATTAAGACCGGTATGACCAAGAAGGATGCTGAGGCTGCAGTAAAGGCAGTAAACGAAGCAATCGCAGAGGCTCTCGCAGCAGGTGATAAGGTACAGCTTATTGGTTTTGGAACATACGCTGTAAAAGCAAGAGCAGCAAGAGAGGGTCGCAACCCCAAGACCGGTGCAAAGATGACTATTGCAGCATCTAAGACTCCTGTATTCACTGCAGGCAAGGCTCTTAAGGATGCAGTTAACAAGTAATTGATTTTGTATAAGCGACGGCTTGGCCGTCGCTTATTACTTTTTGCTTACTAAATATTTCGGAGGCGGCAATGAGATTAGACAAGTATTTGAAGGTTTCGAGAATAATAAAAAGGCGAACCGTAGCAAATGACGCTTGCGATACAGAGCATGTTTGCGTAAACGGACGTCGGGCAAAAGCCTCGTATGACGTTAAGGAAGGTGACATTCTTGAAATAACCTTTGGGCAGAGAACACTTAAAATACGTGTGATAACCGTTAAGGATAACGTTGCAAAGGCGGATGCGTCGGCAATGTACGAGGTTATTGAGGATTGACACTTATGATTGAATATAATTAAAGATCTTCGCATAGTATGTATTGATAAATCATCAGCATCGTGCGGAGGTTTTTTTATGGGTGCGTCGGAAATAAAAAAAGAGCATGAAATAGTGCTTGTTAAAAGAACGGAAATGAGCGTTTCGGGAGTTTGTGAGGTTATAAGCTTTGATGAGGAGAGTGTACGCCTTAAAAGTCTTGAGGGAGAGCTTTTTATCGAAGGAAGCGAAGTAAAGATAGGTGTTCTTGACACCGAGCGCGGAGTGGTCACTCTTAGCGGAAAAATAGACGGATTTTATTACACAGACGATGAGAAGGGGGAGAAGAAGGGCTTCTTTTCAAGACGTTCACGCTGATAAGAAGGAGATAAAATATGGAAATCCATCCGTTAATTATGGCAAAAATGCTCCTTGTTTCTTTTCTTTTTTCTGTGCAGGCAGGAGTTTTTTTCAGCTTTTTCAGAGCATTTCGACTGCTTTTTTTCGGAGAGTCAAAAAGCAATAGATTGAAAATAATATACGAGGCGAGGCTGCCTGTTTCCAAAAAGACGCTTTCTCAGGGAAATAATAAAAAATATAACCGCTTTATGAAAAATGCGGTTATATTTTTTTCGGACATTTTTTTGTTTCTTTATTCCGCGTGGGGATTGATGAAGATAAATTATTCCTATAACGACGGCGGAATAAGATCTTTCACGCTTATAGGATTTTTCGCGGGCGCACTTTTGTACTATTTTTGTGTTTCGAGGATAGTAGATTTTTTTCTTGAAGGAATAGTTCTTTTGACAAAATACGTCTTGTTGAGCGTTTTTGAACTTATAACCATTCCTTTTTTTAAAATATATAATAATTTTGTAAAAAAAATCAAAAAAAAGCTTGAAAAATTTCATTTGCGTATTGAAAAAAAGAAGGAAAAGGTGTATAATGTAAACGAGATAGTATGCGAAAATCAGGGTTTTGAGTCAAAAACAGCT
>JAFQPL010000011.1 GCA_017411785.1 Clostridia bacterium | reverse complement strand
CCTCGGATCCACCACTCAATTTCACGCACGACGTGAAATTATTAAAACACGCCTTATAGCAAGCTTTTACTTGCATAGGGCGTATCGTCTTTTTGTACTTTTTAGAACAAAACCGGCTAATTTCGCAAAAAATCACAAGCTTTGTGCGTGTGCCCTCCACCAATAGCAAAAATAAAATTCTTTAATTGAAAAACTTATTACTTTATGATATAATTAATATATAAATATACAAGAAAGGTGGGGCATATTATGGATACAAAGAAAGAAAAAACATCTCTAATCAAAGATGCTCTACTCATAGAAAAATATAACACTATAGATAATGTTTTCGTTGCATTAACCACTTTTATCATTGAAATTAGGGAGCAAGCAGCAGCGCTAAGAGCATATGATAATTTTTTTCAAACCAAGTCATGCAACCATATTTTTTTACAACGTGCTTACGATTCAATTTTTAGAGAATTATTATCAGAAATTGCCAGAATTTTTGATAAAGCTAATACTGGCTCAAACGAAAATTGTACTCTTGTAAAATTAAAAGAATTATGCTATGAAGAATATATATTTTTATTTCTTGATATTACAAACAACAATTTATTGCAATCATTAGAAGATGTATTTGATTTTTACAATCAGCTTCCAATCAAATATTCCAGAAATAAACAATTATCACACCACGATTTAAAACAAGTAACTGATGGGAACTGTATCGAAATTTCTTTGGGGCAAATAGAACTACTCATTGAAAAACTTACAGATGTTTTTGCGAAACTACGCACTCAGTTTTACTGTGGGGTTTTTGAAATCACTTTTAAAAACTATGATATCTTAGTTAAACAATTTGAAGAAGATATAAAAAATCTGATTGAACAATCCACAAGGAGAAAGTATTATGCCAGAAATTCTAATAATCGCAACAATAATCGGCTTCTTATACTTAATATATCTTCTATACAAGTATAAAAATGAATGTCAGAAATTAAAATTGGAAAAAGAAACTCTTATCAACAAACTTAAGCTATCACAAAAAGAAAATGAAGCAACTATAAATGAACTTAAAACATTAAAAGACGAGAACACGATCAATATAGCAAAACTTAATATTTTACAAAAAGAAACTGAAGAACTTAAAGCCAAATACGCCTATTTAAGCGAAAAAGAAGTCGAACTTACATCTGCAAAAGTTAGATTGGCAGAAATCATACAATATGAACAAGCTATAATCCAACGAATAACTTGGTATATAGAGCAAAAATGCGATAGTTATCCTCATCTTGCGGGGTTAAAAGCAGATATGCTTACACGCCACTACGAATATTCCGCTGAAATCCTTAGAAAGAAAAAGAATCCCGCACTAAAAGAAGCTAATAGGATATCCGAACTATCAAAAGAAACAAAAGAAATTTTAAAACAAAAAATAATTTTAGAATACAAATTAGCTTATCTAAAAACACTGTATCCCAACATCGAAGATGCTTTCGATCCCGCTTTTGACTCGTCCGCAGACGCAGAATTAGAAACAGATGAAACCACCGACCGAGTAAGAAAGTATTTAACACACGAACAATACGTAGAACTTTCTACTATCGAACGAAATCAATTAGCTCTCGATAATTATATAAAAGGTAAAAAAACCAATTGGCAAATAGGTCGAGATTATGAACTATACATTGGATATCTTTGTGAAAAGCAAGGCTATGACGTTGAATATTCTGGAATATTTAGACGCTTACAAGATATGGGACGAGATTTAATTGTGAAAAGCCAAAAAGAAACTTTTGTAATTCAATGTAAAAATTGGGCTCAAGAAAAAGAATTGCACGAAAATCATATTTTTCAACTATATGGTAGCGTTGTAATGTATAGAATAGAAAATCCATTCTTCCCCGTAAAAGCTGTACTTGTTACTACAACAAAATTATCTCATTTAGCTGAACAATTTGCACAAGCTTTAGACATAGATGTAAAATACGTAAAAATGGGAGAATTCCCGAGAATAAAATGTAACATCGGAAAAGATACTACCGGTGCACCTACCAAAATTTATCATCTCCCCTTCGATCAACAATATGACAAAACACAAATAATAAACGAAGGCGAATGTTATGCTTGGACAGTAGCAGAAGCCGAAGGCAAGGAGTTTAGAAGAGCCCATCGTTGGAACGGCTAAACAACTATAAAAAAGTTTATAATAATCCCACCTTTTCCCGCTCTCAACCTCATCTTAACAAGTATATCCATATACTCAACTACGTGATACTGAAGAGTTACACATCGGATCCACCAAAATAATATGGGGGCGTACGCAAGTACGCCTCCTTATTATTTTGTGGAGCTTTTTTATAGGGGAGTCGAACGCTCGCCTAAACTTTTATATTCCCCATAAGCAAAAACAGCTGATTCACAAGTCGGAAGCTATTTTCCGCCCCCGCCGAATCAGCTGTTTTGCATTTTAAGTATTAAATCTGTGATTTATATTGGGTTAACAGTAACGTTACTTGCCCAACCGTTATAATTGAAGGAACGCTCCTTAGCGGCTTTGCCGTTGATATTATAATCCAGGATAATCTCATCAAGCTCGGGAATAGCGTCAACAGCACCGTCAGCATACTCGATCAATCGCTCGCGGCAAGCACGCAAGCGAAGCAAAAGTCCGCCAAATCGCTGATCATGAACGTCGAACCCATGAGGCTTATTCTCTCGGAACCAAAGCTCGCGAAAAGCCTTATAAAACGCTTCAACACGTTCAATCGCAACAGCATAATCCTCTGCCAACGCTCTGATAGCCTCAATATTCTTCTCTGCATAGGCTTTGCGCGTACGCACTCCAAGGTCGTATTTTAACTCCAAAGCCTCGCAAAGTCTTGCTTCACAGGCAAATATGTACCCGTATGACTTGCTTTCCTCTGCATCCGCAAATAGCTGCCTTGCATACTCGGCATACTTTGCGGGCGCATCGGATACGATAGTGCTATCGAGAAATCCAAGAAAAGGATCACTGTAAAGCATATACTTTGAAGGTGTAGCACAAGCTTCTCTACTCTGGGCAACATCGTTAGGAATATCCAATCGCATCATAGCATCAAAGTCCTCACCCGTGATCTCATAAAACTCACGTTTGATCACCTCAAGATCGCTTACACCGTCATAAAAGCGTCGAATGGCATACAGCACGGGAAGAACAGAATAAAATGAGCATTCCTTACCGTTATCGCCCCACATCGTCATAAAAACATTGCTAACGCCATTTCTGCGGCAGGATTCCATAGCGGGCTTCATGCTCTCAAGCGACCATCTGTTATGCGGAGCCCAGCCCGACCAGCACCACGCACCGCCCGCAAACCAAAGCTCACCCTTGAATTTTTTGTGCGACCCTATCATTTTATCATAAAGCTCAATATCGTTATGATAATAATCCCAGAAAACAAGATCGACTCCTTTCGGGCAGGCTTTTACGATATCCTCTGTAATAATATCTTTTTTAGTGTGATATTCTCCGTTGGGCAGAGCCAAACGGAAAAACATATCAGACCACATCATAGGCTTAAAGCCGTATTTTTCCACGATCCCGATCACTCGCTCAAGATGGCGGTGAATGATTTCAAATCGGTTTTGATATCCGTTTTTTTCAAGGAATTTACCAAGTCCTACCATGTGAGCCTCATCACATCCGATATGAATATGCTCGGATGTAAAGCACTCACGAAGACTTTTTATCATATTTTCAATAAGCTCATAGGTTTTCGGCTCATCTATAAGAAGTATGTCTGCACAGTCCCTTACATTTCTGCTATATCCTTCCCAGCGGAATATAGCATTCAGATGCGCCAAGGTCTGCACGCAAGGAATAACCTCTACCCCGATACCGTTACAGTATGAAACGATATCCTTAAGCTCATCCTGGGAATAGCGCCCCCGAAGATATCCAAAATATGATTCTCCCGATACCTCATAGGTATCCTCAGTATAAAGCTGGATCATATTATATCCAAGGCTCTTAAGAATAAGCGCGTATTTTTTAACTTCATCAGGCTTCATGACCGCGTTTCGCGACATATCAAGCATAGCGCCAAAATAATTAGACATTAATTCCCTCCCGATCTTAAATTGCCGTTTTATAAATATAAAATGTATTGAATAAATTTTAAAGCGCAAGCCTATACCGAAACGGTGTCCTGCTTTTCATCAAGCTCGCGCTTAGCAAAGCCTGTCCACCTGCGTTGAGCCAAGCTTACAAGCACAGACGCAATGATCAGAAGCCCTGCCCAGATAAGCACAGTCTGCCAAAGCGGAAGCTTCAACAACGCATAAGTCATTCCATAGGTAGAAATCGCGCTCCCGCCGTAATTTATAGCATTGGCAAGACCCGAAAGCGTGGAAGAGCAGGAATAGCTTGCAAATTTTGCGGGCATAAGCACTATCGCAACATGATTAAAGGCAAATTGCAGCAGATAAACAAGCGCATAAGTGGTTACAAATATCACAGCGTCCGCATATTGCCCTATCATATAGCCCTCTCGCTTGAAAAACGCAAGTAAAAGCATTATAGCTATTGGAAGAAGCGTTATTCCCATCAGAAAAGCCGCGCTTCTCATATCGTTTTGCTTGAAAAGCTTAAAATAAACGAAATTCGCAAAGAAAACGCCCGCTATTGAGAGAATGGGAATGATAATTTCTATCAATGCCGCCATTGACGCGCTCAAGGAGTATTCATCCGAAAGTATCGTAGGAATAAGCTCGACCACGCCGTTATAAAACAATCCATGCACAAGCATTGCGGGAAGCATTATAATCACTCCGCTTGCCGCAAGCAAGGCGATAAGCCCTCGGCGCTTGTCAGGAGCCGTGTTGTTTTTCATGTCCGACGGTTGAGCCTCTGCCGCTCTTGGAATTATACGCTTTTTCAGCGTAAGATATCTTACTACCCAAAGCACAAGCACCGCAAGCGCTATTCCCGAAGCCGCGTAAAAGGCGTTTTGCCAAACGCCGCCGTTAAGCGCGAGACTTGACACGAGCGCGCTCGCGATCTTTCCCACAGGGGCGCATATAGATATCGCCGTAAGCGAAAAAACTCGCATTTTTGTGTTTATTATATTCGAAATAATAAAGAAAACAGGTGACCATAGCATTGAATGACCGTAACCGCCAATTCCCCACCACAAAACATAAAGCCAATCGGGCTGTGAGTAAGACATAGCGAAGCTCGAAAGAACAACAACGGAAAGCCCCACAGTAACTATTACGAAGGGTGAGAGCCTGTCTGCCAAAAAACCGTTTACAAGCTGTCCTACCGCGTAGCATATAAAATATGCCGCGCTTACCGCCCCCGCAATTCCAACGCCTATAGCTCCGTCCGAAACCATAGTCGCTCTGGCAAAGGAAAAGCTTCCGCGAGCAATATAAGAAACACTATACACCAAAAAGCATAGCAAAAACAGCCATCTCGATGTTGACAACCCTGTTTGCCGTCTTATTTCGGCATCATTTTTTTCCATATCAATCGACATCCTTTGAGTTTGCAAGCATAAGCTTTATTCTGTTTTCCTGATTTACCTCGGTCGCTCCCGCATCATAATCGATAGCAACGATATTTATATTGGGATTTTTTTCCTTGATAGGACGCATCATACCCTTGCCGCATATATGATTGGGCAGGCATCCGAACGGCTGTGTACAAACTATATTCGGAACGCCCTTCTCGGCAAGCTCAAGCATCTCCGCGGTAAGAAGCCACCCCTCGCCCATCTTCGTGCCTATACCGATATATCCCTTAATAAGCGTCACGGTATGGTCAAAATAGGTAGGCGGCTCAAAATCCGAGTTTTCCTTGATTATATTGATAAGATCCATCTGCTTATGTAAAAGGAACTTATATATAAGCTTTATTCCGAGGTATTTCACCTTTCCTCTGCCGTAAAGCTTATAGTCAGCTATGCTGTTATATACGCAGTAAAGCATAAAATCAAGAAGCCCTGGAACAGTTACCTCTGCGCCCTCGGAAACGAGGAAATTCTCAAGGTCGTTGTTTGCAAGCGGTGAATATTTAACATATATCTCGCCAACAACGCCAACCTTAACTCGCTTTTCATCCTTTCGGAGAATTTTATTGAAATCCTCTATGATAAGCTTATAGTTTTTCTTAACGCGCTTATAAGATACCCTATCCTTTTCCATTTCCTCAACGAGCCTGTTAGTCCATTTTTGAGCCAGCGCCTCGCTTTCGCCTGCGTTTATCTCGTAAGACCTGCACTGATTACGCAAAAGCATAAGCAGATCCCCGTAGAATACGGCATACATCATTCTATGCAGGATAGGTAAGGTAAGCTTGAAGCCGGGATGCTTTTCAAGTCCCGCAAAGCTGAAGGATATAACAGGTACATAACCGAAGCCCGCCCTTTTCAGCGCTTTTCGGATAAGATTTATATAGTTTGAGGCGCGGCATCCTCCGCCCGTCTGGAACATCATAAGAGCCACCTTGTGAGTATCGTACTTTCCGCTCTGCAAGGCGTCTATAAACTGACCTATAACTATTATAGCGGGATAGCAGGCATCGTTGTGCGTATATTTCAAGCCCGTTTCCTTAATATGCTGTCCCTTTGTAAACAGAACCTCATTCCTTATACCGTAATTGTTCAGAAGCTTACTGATAAGCGTAAAATGCATCGGAAGCATATTTGGTATCAGAATAGTATAGTCTTTTTTCATTTCCTTTGTGAAGGAAACGTATTCCTTTTGCATAAAAACTGCTCCTTAATTTTTTGTATCAATAAATTACTGCTCAAGCGCGCCCATGAGACTGCGCAAGCGTATTCTCACCGCACCGAGATTGGTTATCTCGTCTATCTTTATCTGCGTATAGAACTTTCCGCCGTCCTCAAGTATTGAGCGCACCTCGTCGGTAGTTATAGCGTCAACTCCGCATCCGAAGGAAACAAGCTGAACAAGCTCAACGTCGGAATTTTCTCTTGCGAAGCGAGCCGCTCTGTAAAGTCTTGCGTGATATGTCCACTGATTAAGCACGTTGACCGTTACAGGCTCTGCAAGATGGAAAACGCTATCCTCACTTACAACAACAAAGCCAAGCGAGTTAGCAAGCTTATCTATCCCGTGTCCGACCTCGGAGTCGATGTGGTAGGGTCTGCCCGCAAGGATCATTATTCTCTTGCCTCTCTCGCGAGCCCATTTTACAGCCGCCTCGCCCTCTCGCTTTACCGCATCCATATAGGCATTATACTCGGTAAATCCATTGTCAACAGCCCTCTTTATCTCCTGCTTCGTTATCGCTCTGTTAGCAAAATAAAGATCAAAAACGCCGAGAAGCTCCTTTACCAATTCCTTTTTCTTGTTTATATTAAGATATGGGTAAATAAAGCTTGCCTTCTTTAAAGAATCCATGTTTCCGCCGAGAAGCTCTGAATAATAAGCAACAACGGGACAGTTATAATGATTATCGGTATCACCCTCGTCGATATTATATGTAATACACGGATAGAAAATAGCGTCAACACCCATTTCTATAAGCTCCTCAATATGTCCGTGCATAAGCTTTGCGGGGTAGCACGCAGTATCCGAGGGAATTGTAAACTGTCCTTTTTCATAAGTAGCCTTACTTGACATAGGCGATATCTTTACCGCAAAGCCGAGCGAGCGGAATATTCCGTACCAAAGCGGCAAAAGCTCGTACATTCCAAGCGCAAGAGGCAATCCAACGGTTCCTCTCGTTGCCTCGGGATATTCGCAGACCGCCTTTGACTCTATCTTTGTAAGATAAGACCGCTTGAAATGATGAAGATTCGGAAGCTTTTCAAGCTCCGCTCCGAGTCCGAGTCCCTTCTCGCATCTGTTACCCGAAATAAATTTCTTTCCGCCCGAAAATACGTTAACAGTAAGATGGCAGTTATTCTGACATCCGTGACATATAGCGGTTTTCGAGGTATGCTCAAAGCTCTCAAGAGCCGAAGCGTCAAGTATCTCGCTTTTTTCAAGCTTCATCGAGTAAAGAGCCGCTCCGTACGCACCCATAAGCCCCGCTATAGTAGGACGCACAACGTCACGTCCAAGCTCACGCTCAAATGCGCGAAGGACCGCGTCATTATAAAACGTGCCGCCCTGAACCACTATGTTTTTTCCGAGCTCATCGGGCGAGCCCGCGCGGATAACCTTATATATAGCGTTTTTAACTACGCTTACCGAAAGCCCCGCGGAAATATCCTCAACCGTCGCGCCGTCTCTTTGCGACTGCTTGACCGAGGAGTTCATAAATACCGTACAACGACTTCCGAGATTTACGGGAGCCTTGCTCCAAAGTCCTTTTTTTGCAAACTCGTCTATGCCGTATCCCATCGAACGCGCAAAGGTCTCGATAAAAGAGCCGCAGCCCGACGAGCAAGCCTCATTAAGCATTATTCCGTCAATCGCTCCGTTGCGTATTCTGAAGCATTTTATATCCTGTCCGCCGATATCGAGTATAAAATCGACCTCAGGCATAAAATGCTTTGCCGCCGTATAGTGCGCTATCGTTTCAACAACGCCGATATCAACACCGAAGGCATTTTTGATAAGCTCCTCTCCGTAGCCCGTGACCGCGCTTCCGCAAAGCTTTATGCGGTCACCCATAAGCCCGTATATGTGCAAGAGCTGTTCTCTTACTATCGAGGCGGGATTTCCCTTATTGGAATCATAATAAGAATAAAGTATCTCCTTATTCTCCGAAAGCAATACCATCTTTGTGGTCGTGCTTCCACAATCTATTCCGAGGTAGGCGTTTCCCGAATAAGAGCTTACATCCACCTCAGAAACACACGCCCTCGCGTGTCTCTCTCTGAAAGCATCATAATCGGCATCATCCTCAAAAAGCGCAGGCAAGCGATTTGCTCCAACCGAGGAGCCTATGCTTGAGCGTATTTTATCGCAAAGCTCGGAAAATCCTATTTCCTCATTCAATTTTTCAGCATAGATAGCTGCTCCGAGCGCAACCGAAATTAACGCGTATTCGGGGAATACAGCCTCCTCGTCTGAAAGCTTAAGCGTCTCCTTAAAGCGCTCGCGAAGTCCGTGACAGTAGAAAAGCGGACCTCCGAGAAAAAGCACCTTACCCGATATTTTTCTTCCCTGCGCAAGACCTGCAACGGTCTGATTCACCACAGCCTGATAAATGCTTGCCGCAACGTCAGCCTTAGTCGCTCCCTGATTGAGAAGAGGCTGGACGTCGGTCTTCGCAAAAACTCCGCAGCGCGACGCTATAGGATATATTCTCTTGTGCGAAAGGCTCGCCTTATCCATCTCGTCAACCGACATATCAAGAAGCGTTGCCATCTGATCTATAAAAGCTCCCGTACCTCCTGCGCACGAGCCGTTCATTCGCTCGTCGGTTCCGCCCTGCAAAAAGATTATCTTCGCATCCTCGCCGCCAAGCTCTATAACAACGCTTGTGTCGGGAGCGAGCCTCTTTACCGTTTCACCCGTCGCAAAAACCTCTTGCACAAAGGGCAAGCCCGCCGACTCCGCAAGTCCAAGTCCCGCAGAACCCGAAAGAGCTACGGTAAAGGTCTTATCCCCGATGATAGGATGTATCTCCTCAAGCATCTCAAGAGCGACCTCTCGCACCTTTGAAAAATGTCTGCGATATTTACTGTATATTATCTCTCCGTCACCGCAAAGAACTGTTTTTACGGTCGTTGAGCCTATATCTATTCCAAGAGTATATCTTTTAATCTTTTCCGTCATTCAATTGACTCCCATCTGTTATTCAAGCTCAAACGCTCCGGTGTAAAGCTGATAATACTTTCCCTTTTGCGCTATAAGCTCCTCGTGTGTTCCGCGCTCTATTATCTCTCCGTGGTCAAGAACCATTATAACGTTCGCATTACGCACGGTTGAAAGTCTGTGCGCTATAACGAACACCGTTCTGCCCTTCATAAGAGCATCCATTCCCCGCTGAACTATTGCCTCTGTTCTTGTATCTATCGACGAGGTAGCCTCGTCAAGAATCATAACGGGCGGATCGGCAACGGCGGCTCTCGCAATTGAGATAAGCTGCCTCTGACCTTGAGAAAGATTTGCCCCATTTGCAGAAAGCATTGTGTTGTATCCGTCGGGAAGCCTTACGATAAAGTCATGAGCGTTGGCAAGCTTTGCCGCCGCTATACACTCCTCATCGGTAGCATCAAGCTTTCCGTATCGGATATTGTCCATAACCGTTCCCGTAAAGAGATTTACGTCTTGAAGCACAACGCCGAGCGAGCGACGCAGATCGCTCTTTTTTATCTTGTTGATATTTATTCCGTCATACCTTATCTTTCCGTCATCAATATCGTAAAAACGGTTGATAAGATTGGTAATAGTTGTCTTTCCCGCACCCGTTGCGCCAACAAACGCAACCTTCTGTCCTGGCTTTGCGTAAAGCGTTATATCCTTCAGCACAAGCTTTTCGGGAACGTAACCAAAGTCCATATGCTCTATCCGTACGTCGCCCTTAAGCTCGGTATAGGTAACGCTGCCGTCACCGTGACGGTGCTTCCATACCCACGTTCCCGTGCGCTCCTTGGTCTCGGTTATCTCGCCGTTCTCTATTTTTGCGTTTACAAGCATAACGTAGCCCTCGTCAAATTCAGGCTCGGTATCGATAAGCTCAAAAACCCTGCTTGCTCCCGCCATCGCAAGAACCACCGAGTTTATCTGCTGAGATACCTGGCTTACGTTATTTGAGAACTGCTTTGACGCGTTAAGGAAAGGAATAACGGTAGCTATACCGACTATCGCGGCGGCAGGATCAAAAAGCGCCGATATAGACAGGTTCGGAGCCCTGTTTATTATAAGAACCGCTCCTACGACAGCAACTGAAACGTAAAGTATATTTCCGATATTACCCATTATAGGCATAAGAATGTTAGCAAATCTGTTTGCCTTAGTCGCGTTTTTGCAAAGCTCATCATTTATCTTATCAAAATCCTCTATGCTCTGCTTTTCGTGGCAGAATACCTTAACGACCTTCTGCCCCTCCATCATCTCCTCAACAAAGCCCTCTGTTTTAGCTATCGAGCGTTGCATCTTCATAAAGTTATTTGCGCTTCTGCCGCCTACGGTCTTTGCAACAAGCACCATGGCAATGCTTGCGCCCGCAACCACAAGAGCCATCCAAACGCTCAGATATATCATATTGAAGATGAGGAATACAACTATAAGCCCCGCTTGAATAAGGTGCGGTATAGTTACAGAAATAAGCTCTCTCACCGCGTCAACATCGTTTGTATAATGCGACATTATATCACCGTGAGCGTTAGTATCAAAATATCGTATAGGAAAGCTCTGCATCTTGTCAAACATCTGTCTGCGCAGAGTATCAAGGAAATTCTGTGTTACAATTGCCATAATGCGAGTATAAGCAAAGTTGCATATCCAACCTACAGCATATATAGAAAGCATTACCGCAACAAGCTTCGCTATATCGGCAAATACCGCATCAGCGGTGCGATAGCCTTTGAGAGCCTGCTCTATATATACTATAAACTTATTCATAAATATGCTTGCTATTGTAGATGCAAAAGAAACAAGAACTATGCAAATACAAACCAGAGCCATCTGCCACGGATATGTCTTAAATAAAAGCTTTATAACTCTTTTTATCGCGCCCTTCTTTACAGGGGGCTTTGCTCTCTTGACATCAGTCATTTTCCGATACCCCCTTTATCTGAGATTCATATATCTCGCGGTAAACAGGACTGCTCTCGAGAAGCTCCTCATGCCGTCCAACCGATTCGATATATCCGCCGTCAAGCACGATTATCTTATCGGCATGCTCAACCGAGCTTATTCTTTGAGCTATAATTATTTTAGTCGTGTCGGGAATCTCCTCGGCAAACGCTTTGCGTATAAGCGCATCGGTCTTGGTATCGACCGCGCTCGTAGAATCGTCAAGAATAAGGATCTTAGGCTTCTTGAGCAAGGCTCTCGCAATACAAAGCCTCTGCTTCTGACCGCCCGAAACGTTAGTACCGCCCTGAGTTATAACGGTATCGTAGCCATCGGGAAAGCTTGAAACAAACTCATCCGCCGACGCAAGCTTGCAAGCTCTGACAATATCCTCGTCGGTCGCATTAGGATCTCCCCAACGAAGATTTTCCTTTATCGTGCCCGAGAAAAGCAAATTCTTTTGCAGGACAACCGAAACCTCGTTGCGAAGCGACTCGATATCATAATCACGCACGTCGATTCCGCCAACCTTAACAGCGCCCTCACTTACATCGTAAAGTCTTGATATAAGCTGAACAAGGCTCGTCTTTCCGCTTCCCGTACCGCCAACTATGCCAACGGTCTCTCCCGCGCCGATAAATAGATTTATATTTGCTAACGCCTTCTTCTCGGCGTTAGCCGAATAAGAAAAGGAAACCTTATCAAAAAGAATACTTCCGTCGGGAACGTCGGTTATCGGAGACTCGGGATTTTTTACCGAGCTTTCCTCGTTAAGCACCTCGGCTATTCTGTTAGCAGACTCTATAGACATAGCCATCATAACGAATATCATAGAGAGCATCATAAGGCTCATAAGAATCTGCGCGCCGTAGGTAAGAAGCGCGGAAAATCCGGGAATACTAAGGTCCGAGCCGTTTGAGCTTATAATAAGCCAAGAACCGAAAAAGCAGACCAAAAGCATAAGTCCGTTAAAGGCTATCTGCATCAGAGGGTTATTAAGCGCAAGAATCTTTTCTGCCCTTGTAAAGCCCTTCTTAACATCCTCGGATGATTTGGCAAACTTTTCTCTCTCAAAATCCTCGCGTACAAAGGATTTAACAACTCTCATTCCCGCGACGTTCTCCTGGACCGAGTTGTTAAGGGCATCGTATTTTTTGAATACAGTCTTAAATATCGGATACGCCTTAACTATTATAAAAATAAGTCCTATAGCAAGAAAAGGAATTATGACCGCAAACGCAAGCGACATCTTGGGGCTTACCGTTATAGCCATAACGGTTGCGATTATAAGCATAAGCGGAGAGCGCACTGCCGAACGGATTATCATCATAAACGCCATCTGCACGTAAGTAACGTCGGTCGTGAGCCTCGTTACCAGTCCCGCCGTTGAAAACTTGTCCATATTCGAAAACGAATACCCTTGGATCTTCGCGTAAACGTCGTGTCTGAGATTTTTTGCAAAGCCGCAAGCGGCAATAGCCGCAAAATGCCCCGCAAGAACACCGCAGCAAAGCGAAGCAAACGCAAGCGCCACCAAAATAGCCGAATATTTCAGAACCACACTCATTTCTATGCTTGAAGAGTTAAGCTCAATATATTCAAGCAGCTGCGCACCGACAAACGGTATGCAGCACTCAAATATTACCTCACACGCAATAATAACGGGGGCAAGTATAGAGCTTTTTTTATATTCACGAATACTCTTTGCCAAAGTTTTTATCATACCAAAATCACCCTTCCAAAACTACTCCATTTTAACT
>JAFQPL010000094.1 GCA_017411785.1 Clostridia bacterium | reverse complement strand
CGTTAGTATAATCCAAAACGCCATTCAAGCGGATCGAATAATCATGCACCGAGGTATTTTTGTTTGCGCCGAGAACTTCAAGCGTATAGTTTGTATTCCACGAGTAGGCAGTTGAAGCCGCGCTGTAATTAGTGGTTCCGCTTTCAAGAGTATAGTGAATAGGCGTACCGTCACTCTTTATGCCTATTACTCCGCGTCCAACCTTGCAGTTGTCAAAATTGCCCTTTTCGATATAGGTATCGTAGGTCTTGCCGTCCTCAATATAAACGTCCTCAGGCTCGCTCGTGATATTTGATGCGGGTATGCCATTAGCCGAATTAGGAGCGGTATATTTAAAAAAGCTTCCGTTTGTAACAACGGCTACCGACCATTCGGGATGATCGGCTTCAAACGCTTTAGCAATATCCTCTACGTATCCGTTCTGGAAATCCTTTGAGCAAGGCATTGAATAGGTGAAAAGCCTTGCGCCCTCTCCGCCTATCGCTATATGAGCATTAAAGCTTTCAGCCCAAAGATTGTAAGTTTTGCCCATGGTCGATCTTGCTGCCATTTTCCGATTTCCCGTGGACTTTATAGTGGTATCGTAAAGAGTAACCTCCTCGTTACTGCCAAAGGTAGTAGCAGAAGATACCGATACGCTGTTAAGTACCTTGGTGCTTGTAGTTGACGTCTTATAACTCGAATTATATCTCGTGAGCGTGCAAGTGCTTCCGCTCACAACCGTAGAATCAAAGGGGTTAGAAACAGTCGCCGCAGATATCGGCATTATCGGCAACGTGCCGAGAAGCATTACCGTCAACAACACCGTTGATATAACCCTCCTGAATTTTCTCATATAATCTCTCCTCTAAAATTTATATATAAATCACTAACTGTTAAAAAGTCTTTCTCACGCACTTTTAATTATATCATATTTGTGCGAAAGTTTAAATACTTTTTTTGCTTTTTTAAAATTTCTGTCTATTTCAAACAAAAAGCCTGCCTGCATTTTGGTTGTTTTTTTCGGCAAGCGTCCGCGCTTGCACAAAAAGATCCTTTTTTCTTCATTTTGCAGCAATCAACAAAAAAGATTAGCGCTATTTGAGCAACAAACATTTTATACAGTAAAAATTTTTATCAATCTTCAATGATTCATTGACATATCTACACAAAAATGTTATATTAAGAGTATAAATAATAAAATTAAAAAATGAGGTTACCAATGACACACGACGGACACAGAGAACGACTTAAAAAACGCTTTTTAACTTCTGCTGACAGCTTTGAGGATCACGAGCTTCTTGAGCTTATTCTCTTTTATTCGATCCCTCGGAAAAACACAAATGAAATCGCTCACAGGCTCCTTGATCGCTTCGGCTCGATAAAAGGCATACTCGACGCAAATATCGAAACAATAGCCGAGGTCGATGAGATAGGAAAGAACACCGCCTTATACCTTAAGGCTATAGCGGCTATTCTCTCAAGATACGAAATAGAGGATAAAAAGAACAGCGAGCCTTTAAGCTCGCCCGCCATTCTTTCAAGCTTTCTTAAGAGTCTCTTTGTGGGAACTCAGAACGAATGCTCATATATTTTACTTTTTAACAATTCAAAAAGACTTATAACCTTTGAAAAGCTGGGTGAGGGCTTCTCTATGGAGCATAATCTTTCTGTAAGAAAGGCTTTGTCCTGCACTCTCTCAACCAACGCAACGAGTGTAATTCTGGTACACAATCACCCCGAGGGACGCGCCTTTCCCTCAAGCGAGGATTACCAAGCCACAACAAAGCTGAAAGCATTGTTTGACTCTATAGGCGTTGTTCTTTTGGAGCATTTTATCGTCGCAGAGGACAAATGCACTCCCATTCTTAACCCCAAGCTCACGAATCTTTACGAGTAAGCAAGATCACTGCTTGCGGTATAGCTCGCTTACATCCTCTACCGAGAGTATCTCCTTGCCCCTTATCATTGTCCCGAAGCCAAGGCCGTAGTCATTATATTCCGCCTCTCCGAGCTGATTATCGTACGGGTCGCAACGCATAAATTTTTTAGGCGGATCGAATCCGAGCTGAAAATCGTTACAAGCTGTCATACGGAATGGATCTATATTTCCAAAGGAATATTCCCTTTTAAGCGGATCAAGATTGCGCCTTGCGCCGCCTCCGTCGGTAAGATCGACAGGGATCCAGCCGTACGGCGCGACGTATATCTGCGCCCAATCGTGAATACTGTTGATATTAGGACCTACTCTCAATCCCGATTCCCACCTTGCGGGGATCTTTAAAATTCGGCAAAGCGTGATAAAGCTGAGCGCCTGCGCTCCGCAATCGCCCTTGCCGTTTTTTAATACGTACTCGGGGATCTGATCTATATAAAGATAATCCCGCAAATAACTGTAATTTATATTTTCGGTGATATAATCATAGACTCTGCGCGCCGCCTTGAGAGGATTCTTCTCCTCTCCCCTTATACTTTCCGCAAGCTCAACAAGATAGGGTGTAAAACGGATATGCGGAAGAGCTTCCTCGGTGTAAAAAGTCGGTTGCTCTGCATCGACTTTTTCGTAATCAAGATCAATATATTTTACCACTCTGTCAAACTTAAAGGTAACAAAAAATTCCTCGTCCTCCTTCAGAACCGTCTTAATACAAGCGGTTCTGTGTCCCGCCTCGGAAATATAAACGGGATGCGAGGACTCCAAAAGCTCGCTATATGGCTGAGCGTCACATATTGCGGGGTACGGAATATGCACCGTTACCTCCTCGCCGACGCGCGCAAACTCTTCTTTTATCTTCAGCTTGACCTTAACTGTAAAACGGTAAGCGCACAAGCCTTTTTCCTTAAGCGAAAGAAAGATTTCGTTTCTGAAATTGTCGGGGCGGGGCTCGTGAGGGCAAATATTTCCCTGCTCATCAAGATGCTCAAGAAATACTCTTGCCGCTCCAAGCAAATTTCTTTTTGCATCGTTTTGATAATAGATCTTGCCGTTTTTTATTATATGATCGGCATAATTCATCTCTGTAAGCTTTTTGAGCGTTTCACGTGTGCAACGCGGAAATTTTTCCTGAATTTTTGCAAGCAGCGTCTCCTCATCTATATGATAATCGTCTGCCAGCCCTTTGGCGATCAGCTTCTCAAAAACAAGGCGCTTTGCTTCATCCGAGGAAGGCTCAAGCCTCGGCAAGAGCGCGTCTATCTCCGCGATTTCACCGACAAAATCATATTTATCTCTGTATTTTTTAACCGATTCGGGAAGCTCAAGCGCAAGACAAAGAACATCCCTCTCGGCGAATTCGGGCATTTTCATTTTTATAACTCCTGACATAATGATTATTTACAAAAATATGATAAACCAAAAGATAAAAAAAGTCAACTGTTTTATAACATTTTTGTTTATGCCCACTTGTTTTTTACTTGACTTTTTTTACATTGTGTGTTATAACTATTTTGTAAACTCAAAAGCACAAAAAGCAAAATAAACCGCTCTATTAGTGCATATACTACTTGTAGCTTTTTTAATCGAGGTAATTATTATGGCTGAGCTATTAAAAAATTTAGGCTATTACAACGGAAAATACGACACCATTGATAAAATAACGGTTCCAATGACCGACCGCGTTTGCTGGTTTGCCGACGGCGTTTACGAGGCTACTCCCACGCGAAACGGAATTATATACTGTCTTGACGATCATATCGACCGTTTCTTCAATTCCGCTTCATTAGTTGAAATAGAAATTCCGTATTCAAAGGAAGAGCTGAAAAAGCTTCTTACCGATATGGTATCAAAGGTAGACACCGACGCAACCAACGGCGAAGCCCTTGTTTATTGGCAGATAACGAGAGGGGCTGACGTCCCTCGCGCCCACGCCTTTCCCAAGGACTGCCCTCCAAGACTGTGGATAACCGTAACTCCGAGAACGCTTCCCGACGTTCACCGTCAGGCAACAGTAATTTCTCACGAGGATATACGCTTTTTTATGTGCAATATAAAAACGCTTTGTCTGCTTCCAAACGTGCTTGCAAGCGAAAAGGCAGCTCGCGCGGGCGCAGAGGAATGCGTTTTGTACCGTGCTGAAGCAAACGGGATCAAAAACCGTGTAACAGAAGGCGCGCACAGCAACGTGCACTGCATAAAGGACGGCATTCTTTACACAGCTCCTCTTGATAACCTTATTCTTCCCGGAATAGCGAGAAAGAATATTATAAAATGCTGTAAGAGCTTGGGCATACCCGTAAAGGAAGAGCCATACTCACTTGACTTTCTGCGCTCGGCAGACGAGGTGATCTTCTCGTCAAGCTCAAATCTTTGTATTGCCGCAACCGCGCTCGACGGCGAAAAGATAGGCGGCAAGGCTCAAGAACTTTTAGCGCGGCTTCAGGACGCTCTTCTTGAGGATTATCTTACAAAAACAAATCAACATTGATTTGAATTTTATACGCATAAAATAAAGGCTGACTCAAACACGATCGAGTCAGCCTTTATCTCTGTTTTGTGTATTATACGGTTTTCGCTTCCTTCATTTCGTCGGATTTTTCCGCGTTTTTGTTGACCTCATTAGGATCAATAAATGTAGGAACCGCGTTTTTCATTGCCTCAACTATTTTCTCGGAAGCAAGCTCATCAGCCGTTTCCTCAACAACTCTCGTGAGCATCGCGATCTTTGCGTCGACCTCGGCTCTTGTATACGGAGTATCGGTTTCGATAAATATCATATCGTTGTCGGTCTTTTCCATAGTCTCGGTCTTTATGAGCAGCTCCTCATAAAGCTTCTCACCGGGTCTTAAGCCGACCTCCTCTATTTTGATATCCTCCTCGGGAACAAGTCCGCTGAGCCTTATCATATTAACAGCAAGATCGTAGATCTTTACGGGCTTACCCATATCAAGCACGAAAAGCTCACCGCTATGCGCCATAGCTCCCGCTTGAATAACAAGCTGAGACGCCTCGGGAATAGTCATAAAGTAACGGATTATTCTCTTATCGGTAAGCGTAATAGGTCCGCCCTTAGCTATCTGGCTGCGGAAAAGCGGAATTACCGAGCCGTTAGAGCCAAGAACATTACCGAATCTTACCGCCGAGAAGCAGGTCTTACTATCGCGTCGGCACTGAACTATCATCTCACACATACGCTTTGACGCGCCCATTATATTAGTGGGATTTACCGCTTTATCGGTGGAAATCATTATAAACTTTTTAACACCGTACTTTTCAGCGGAGTTAGCCGTATTATAAGTTCCCAAAACATTGTTCTTAATTGTCTCCGCAGGATTATTTTCCATAAGGGGAACATGCTTATGCGCCGCCGCATGAAATACCACATCAGGTCTGCACTGTGCAAAAATGGTATCAAGCCTTTTTGCATCACGCACAGAAGCAATAAAGACGGTAAGATCGAGCTTATCGCCGTAATTACGCAGAAGCTCTTGCTGAATATCGTAGGCATTATTCTCGTAAATATCAAGAATTATAAGCTTTTTGGGGCTAAGCTTTGCTATCTGCCGACAAAGCTCGCTACCGATAGAGCCGCCTCCGCCCGTTACAAGAACAGTCTTATCTCGGTAAAAATCAAGCGAACGCCTATTGTTTATCTTGAGCTGCTTTCTGAAAAGCAGGTCCTCTATCTGAAATTCACGCAACGCACGCTTACCCTGCGCTTCCTCCTGACCTATCTCTCTTACGGGAGTATCATAGAGCTTTATCTTACATCCCGTTTTTATATAAAGCTTATACAAATGACTTATTGCCTCGCTGTCAAGCCCCGGCATAGCTATAAAGATCTCCTGAACAGGAAGCTTTTTTACCGTTTGAACGATATTTTCATCCTCATGGTATACCTTTACTCCGCCGATAAAATCACCCTTTTTAGCCTTATCCTTATCAATAAACGCTATAGGATTGTAGCTTGAGGTCTTGCTGCATCTAAGCTCATCCGCAAGCAGCGCACCCATCTGCCCCGCTCCGACTATAGCCACGTTTATCTTATGTGCGCTCGGCTCATCCGAAATAATGTTACGGTGCTTATGCCAAAGTCTGTACACATACCGCGAGCCAAGAGTCACAAGACAAAACAGCGCCGACATAACGACAAACTGCCACATCTTAAACACGAATTTGTTATTTATAAATCCTCTTACTATAAAAGCAATAAGAGTTGATACAACTGCCGCGGCCGCATCCTGAAGTATCGCGCTGAGGTACGCCTTTGTGTAGGTATATCTCCAAACGTTTTTATAAAATCCAAAGACAGTTCTGAAGGTAAATATCATAAGCGCAAGGACTATCGCGTTAGTAAAGAAATGTCCGGGATCTATCTCCAAGGACTTATCTATAAAGGTTCCTGCAAAGCAAAGAACCGTTACGCAAATATAGCACAATATATCAAATAAACACAAAACTAATCTTCTGTGGTTGCTTAACAAACTTTTCATCATTATTCTCCTCAAAATAGCGTACTATCAGGCCGAATATTAAAATCACACAGTCAAAACCAAAAGATCTTGTCATCGTACAATAAATTAATTAATTAATTAATTATATCATTTTACTTGCGGTTTGTCAACCGCATACTACAAAATTCCGCAAATTGCACATATTATTGACAAAATATGACTAATTTAGATACATTTTCCTCGCTTATTGATAAATTTTTATATGTTTACCTTTATTCCGTTTACGGTAACCTCACTGTCTGCTCTTATAAGTATATACTTTATTCCGTCTATAACTCTTGTGTCGACACTCGTACCGCATCCCGCATTCACCTTAACGCTTACCTCGGGAGTTTCTATTTGCAATTGCTTTGCACCGGAAATATTACTCGGCGGAAGCTCTGCGTTTTCACCAAAGCTCTGGTCAAATTTTTTCTCAAAAGCTTCGATCTTATTCTCGGAGACCCCGCAATATCTCAACATATTGCTCGCATCCGCCTTATTCACAACAGGAAGCTCATCATCTCCCTCGTTTTTAGATTCCTCTATTATTTCATTCATTTGAGCATGTATAGAGGAAACAAGCCTCAGACTGCATTCCTCTCCCACGCTTTCCTCAATAACCTCTCCAAAGGTCTGCTTTTGCTCCTTTGCGGGCATTGGCAGATCATTTGCAAAAAGCGCATTCGCAAGCTCGGAATAATTATTTTCAAGATTTTTTGTATAATAAAGCGACTTATATATATTAGTTTCCTTCTCCTCGAGCACGGGAAAAACAAACCCCACCTCCGGTCTTGAGATCACGGTATCCGCGCAAATGCTCCTGAAGCATTTTTCGGGAAAATAATAGCTCATTGTGGGCTTACCCTCTTTTACGGGGCAGATAGCGCAAATAACGTATGAATACACCGTTGTCGAATCCTCCGCGCGCATTCCGTCCGCATTAACGTCAAAAACGTCGTAATTATCGTGAGCAAGCAAAATAAGATAGCTTCCGTCAAGCTCAAAATTTTCTATTATCCTCGCAAAAAGCTCCCCACGGAGTGTCGGATCCTTAAGCTCAGAGGCTCTTAGCTTTGATATAAGCGAATATTCCTCGGAAGAGCTCACCTGCTCGGTGGTAAAATCTATCTCAAGAATATTAGTTCCTATATGTCCTGAAAGCGTTTTCTTCAAAAGTCCGAGCATTCCGTTAGCGTCATCCTCGCTCATCATGCCGAGACTTTGGTCAAACTCGGATATTATCTCCTTCTTTTCATTTACGTAGCAACCGCAAATACGGCTTATGTTGCTTCTGTCACTTCTGTAACGCCTGCGTATTTCGGCAATTTCCTTCTCGTTCATTTTTTATATCCTTTCTTTAATTCTGTGACTGTACTATTGTACCATATTTAATACCTTTTTGCAATAAAAACATCCTCGGCTTTTTGCATAAAAATTTTAATACTTGGAAAAACTCTTTTACGTAAAATATATTTTTTCAGGAGCTTATTATGGAAGAAAAAGAACAAATAACAGAAGCTAAAGCCTCCGCAAAGCTTCTTGACGGCATGTACAAAAACGTAAGAATGGGAGCAGATTCGATACTCGAGCTTATTCCCAAGGTAGAGGACGAAAAAATGCGTCAGGAATTGGTTTGCCAATTAGGACACTATGAAGAATTTTCAAACAAGCTAAAAAACATGCTCTCAACAATGGGAGAAGCCATAAACGACGAGGGAACGCTTGCAAAGTTCGGCACAAAAATGAGCGTCGCCGTAAACACTATGATAGACTCAACACCGTCTCACATAGCCGAAATGATGATCCAAGGCGGAACAATGGGCGTCACCGATGCCACCAAGCTGTTGCGTGAATACGAAAACTCCTCATGCTCCGAGGAGGCTCTCGCGATAACACGAAAAATCATAAAATTTGAGGAATCGACCGTAGAAAGACTTAAAAGCTTCCTATAAACAGGAAACGCCGCCGTACAAAACGTAGCTATACGCTTTATACGGCGGCGTTGATTACTTCATTTTCCTACGCAAAAATGCGAAAATATCTCCGAGACTATCTGCTCGCCTATCTCGCGTCCGTCAAGCTCGCCGAGAGCAGACATAACGCACTCTATATCAACACAGCAGGCATCAAGCGAAACGCCGCTCAAAAGACTGTCTATAGCCTCCCCGAGAATCCGCTCTGCCTTGCTTATAGCGGAAAATTGACGCGCACCCGATATGATAGCATCATTATCAACGTCAAGTCTACCGTCAATGAAAGCCGAGTCAACGGTTTTCGCAAGAAGCTCAAAGCCCTCTCCCGTAAGCGCCGAGATATCAACACTGTAATCAAAAAAAGAAAGTAATCCCTTAAGCTTTTCACTTGGTTCATCCGCGGCAATATCGATTTTATTGACAAGAGCTATCTTTACCGCAGCGTGATCCGCTACCGTCCTCACAAGCGCCTCATCCTCACTGTCGGGATTTTTTGAAGCATCAAGTACGGTAAGTATAAGCCCCGCCGACTCGATCTCCTTTAACGATCTTTCGATTCCTATATTTTCAACCTTGTCGTCGGTCTCGCGTATTCCCGCAGTATCACACAGCAAAAGCGTAGTCTTCCCCAAGCTTGCCGTTTGACGCAAAACGTCACGCGTAGTTCCCTCAACATCGGTAACTATAGCGGCGTCGTATCCGAGTATTCTGTTATAGACCGAGCTTTTTCCCGCGTTGGTTCTTCCGCAGATAACCGTAGGAATACCCTCGTTTATCGCACTGCCCGTCTTATAAGTATCGGCAAGCGCTCTCAAGGCTTCGTGTATCTGCTTTAACGCGTCTGTCATCTCACCTCGGCTCATATCGGCAAGATCCTCATCGGGAAAATCTATATTCGCGTATATACTCGCAAGAACACTGCGTAATGAGCCGTATAGCTCATCCATTCGCGCGGAAAGCCTTCCTCTCATTCCATTTCGCGCAAGCGAAAGCTGACTCTCGCTCCGAGCCTCAAGCAATGCCCCGAGAGATTCTGCTTCGTTAAGCTTTATCCTTCCGGAAACATAGGCTCTTCTGGTAAATTCACCCGCCTTTGCGGCTCTGGCTCCCGCGGTCAATACGCAAGCAAAGACCCTCTGCGTAATTAAAATTCCTCCGTGACAGCTTATCTCAACAGTATCCTCCCCCGTAAATGAATGAGGAGCTCGAAAGCAAACGGCTATACCGTCGTCAATGCTTTTTTTGTCATCGGGAGAAATTATCTCCCCGTAGCAAGCTCTCGCGTTTGGCATCTGAGAAAGCTTTTTACCCGAAGCGCATTTAAAAACACGGTCGGCTATGGATATAGAATCGCAGCCCGAAATTCTTATAACCGCTATTCCTCCCTTCCCATAGGGAGTGGAAATTGCGGCAACGGTATCAAGCACATTCATTTTATTCCTCCAAAGTAATTAAAAAAAGAAGGCTGCCACACTCGCGGCAGCCACTTCCACAAATTATTCAGCAATAGCGTCTGCGTCGTCTGCGTCGTCAATAACGAGATCGCAATCGTCACACTCATCCAAAAGATCGTCGCAATCGTAAACGAGGTCCTCACTGTATTTCTTAACGAGCTTGTAGATAATAAACGCTATCAAAGCAACCGCAGCCGCAATCGCGAGCGTTATTATAATTATCTTTGCGTAATTTGTTTTCTTTTTCTTAAAAAATCCGAACATTATCTTTCCTCCTCTTGTACAATATAGCATCATAATCGATAGCACGATCATCTCTTAAATATAGTATACCATATTTTCTCAGAAATGCAAGATTTTTTTTAAATATTTTTCTAATTTT
>JAFQPL010000093.1 GCA_017411785.1 Clostridia bacterium | reverse complement strand
TCGGCAGTGCCGACAGCCAAGCTCGATGTTTGTGATATTAAATTTCAAGCCGCAAACCCCGATGGCATAATATAATTTTGTGCGTAAAGTAACCCAAGCCTCCCTCTTGAGGGAGGTGGCAACCCGAGCGAGCAAAAGGCTCGCGATGCGGTTGACGGAAGGAGTTTTTTGTTCGGCACTGACGGCACTGTCGACTTCGCGTGAGCGTGTTCGATTCCGTGATGGCAAAAAAAGGACAGAGAATGTGAAATTTTCTGTCCTTTTTGCCGTAGGGACGAACTGTGTTCGCCCGCGGGCGTTCACAGAACGCCCCTACGATGATGATTTTCTATTGGTAGGTATAACCTGCTTTATGGAAGGCACACCTTTGGTGTGGCTTCTTTTTTGGTGACCCATCCGGGAATTTGCTCCGCCTTGCGAGGCTTCCGAGACGGAAGTTAGTTTGTGTAGAGGGTTTTTTGCTACCTTTTTGAAAAAAGGTAGCGCCAAAAACTTTCCAACAGGAAAGGTTTTGGGCTGTTTTTCAAAAAACTTCGCTTGACCGTTATTGGTTCTACGCCGTCGGGGTGTGGAGCTTCAAATTTGATGGCACTATGCCCGAGTTTGGCTGTCGGCACTGCCGACCATTGCCGACCACTGCCGACCAAAAAACGGGCTATCCCGATTGGGATAGCCCGTTAAGTTATTTACTTAACTTTAAGTATACTATTAGCTAAAGAGCCAAGTGTCGAGCTTGCTAAGAGCCTCGTCGTAAGTGGTCTTATCGTTAGCAAATGCCTCTGCAGGAGTGCTTCCTGTTGCCTCTGCGCTACCCATAGAAACGTATCTCCAGCAGTTGTTGAAGATATCGTTGAGCTGAGGAGCGTATACAGAGAAGAAGTCGAAGATGATGTTAGCAGCGATTATATCGAAGATCTCTACAGACATAGATACCGAGTCATTCTGACCGAAGTACTTGGTCTTAACGATTCTGTTGATATAGTAACCACGAACGTTGGTGTAGGACTCCTCAGTAGAGTACTGAAGGAATGCCGAGATCATCTCGCCCTTGGTGGGAGTAGCACTTGCGCTATGGTCAATTACAGTCATAAGAGTGTAAGAGTCATGAGCGGTGGTACCGTAGTTCTTCTGCTCAGCGTCATACTTAGGCATAGGAAGAAGTCCTATCTCGGAGGTCATGTTACGGATAGCCATATTATCGTCATCACTACAGTAGAGGAAGTGAAGCGTAAATACGCTAACATCGTTTGCAAAGTGAGTTACAGGCTCGGAGTAACCGCCAAGGGTACATCCCTGAGTCTCGTTTGCGTTACATACACCCTCGCTTACGGTCTCGCTAAGAATGTTCTTGATCTTAGTAAGAGCCTCGTCAGCCTTGGTGTTGCCCTCGATGTTGTATGAGTGCTTACCGTCAGCCTCGGTCTTGAGCAATTGAAGATCCCAAGCGTAGGGGAACGCGTCAAGCGGAACAGACTCGAAGCCTGCGCTTATAGCGTGGAAGTCGGTGCAGTCGTCTGCGCTGTTAGAGTCGGTATCCTCATAGAGGCTAGCCCACTTGTAAAGCTCCTCGTAGGTAAATCCGCCTGTAGCGTTATTACCCGCGATAGCGAGCTCCTGAAGGTCCTCCGGAGCGTCGGTAACCGAAGCCTTCTTTGCATCGTACTGAGTCTTGTTCAAGAATACAACGATGGTCTTATCGAAGGTGGAGAGGTTAAGGTCTCCTGTGATGTAGTAAAGCTTATTGTTTACAGTGTTGGTCTTAACAATTGCCTGGTTCCAGCAGGGAAGGCTGAAATCAAAGTAGGGGAAGGTCTCCTTATCGTTAAGGTTAGCGATAAGGTCTCTTACCTGAGCGTCTGCACCTGCGTACGCGTAGTTAGCTACGATGTCGTACTGGTTCAAGCCCGATCCGGTGGGATGGTCTGCCTGAATAGCTGCGGTGAAGTCGGATAAGCACTCCCGATAACCGCCCTGGCACAATGCAACGTACTCAACCTCGAGGTTAAGGTCGCCCTTAACGCCCTCGTTTCTCATAGCGATAACCTCGTCGAGGTCGTCAACTATATCAGCTTCCTCTTTGTACCATTCTCTCTGATAACGGATATCGTCTCTGTGAAGAACGGTGAGCTTTTTGCCTTCAAAGTCCATTGAATCTACGTCGATAGCAGAGGTGAACTTTTCCTGGCCGAATTCGTCGGTTTCCTTTGGTGCCTCGGTTACGCCGTTGCCGCCGGAGCCGTCTGCGCCGGAGCCGGAGTCACCGCTGCCGCCGTTATCGCCACCCTTATTGCCGCAGCTTACGAGAGCCGCAACCATAAAGCAAGCGATGAGCAACAAACAAATTACTCTTTTCATAATTTCTCCTTTCGTTTTTTAAACGCATTTGTTTGAATAGCATTTGCCATTCTTTCTGTTCTATAATTTTAGCACAAGAAACAAGAAAAATCAATAAATATTTTGAACAAATTTACATATTCTTTTTTAGCACTTTTGACAAAAGGCTTTTATTGCGAGGATTCGCCGTTTTTTAAGCTTTTTTGTCCTTTAGCAAAATTATTTTTTTATTCGTCTGCAAGGTGTTTTTGCTTGCGCGAAGGTTTTATAAGCCTTGATAATTTCTCTTATCTCATTCTCGCTTTCTGTTGTGAATATAAAATGCTTTTGGCTGACCCCCGCGCTTTTAAGCTCGTTTTCTCGGTCTGCCATATATATCGGAACAGAATTGAAGACAGCGCTTCTGTGTCCGAACCGTTTAAGAACGGGGAACTCGGTATCGCGTCTGTCGATGAGCCTTGCCTCTCCGCTCTCGCAGAGTCTGCATCCGCCTATCTCAAGTCCGACGCATTTTTCGGTTATCATAAGCGGCAGCCTTCCGTAAACGCAGACTCCGACCTTTCCGCCGATATCTCTTATCTGCGGCAGGGTAAGCTCGGGGGAGAGTATTATGTCGTTTAGTCCCTCTCGCGTAAGCATCGCTACGCTTTGTGAGTTCGCAGCCCCGAGTCTCAGATCTCCGTGAACGGTAAAGCCTTGCCTTTTTGCAAGCTCGATGTGTCCGAGATTTCCGACGAGAGCGTCGCGCGCGCCGTTTGCGTAAGCCTCGGCGAGCATCCCTTCGACCTCGGCTCTCTCGCTGTCGAATATGACCTCGGGAAGCATAACACCGAGTCCGCCGCAGGTCCGTTCGGAATAGGCTTCAAGCGGTATATATATATAATTGAAGAAATTCTTTGCGTCCTCGGGCATTTTTTGTGGCTGGAAAAAGACCGCGCTATTTATTTTTTCACGGTTTTTTTCGAGCTTTTCTCTTGGCGCGCATTTGAAAAAATCCTCGCTTGAGCGGGTATTTTTTGCGCCGAGAGCCTCTATTGCCGAGCGTCTTAGGGCGTTGAGCGATGAGATCGGCAGCATAAGACCTTCGTCAAGCTCTATTTCGAGCTTTTCAAGGAAATAAGGGGTATCTCCGAGCTTTGAGAGGCATTTTTTGAGTGTTTCCTCACTTATCGGGGCGGTCCTTGCCGTCTCGGGCGTTGCTCCCTCGACGCTTATTTCTCTGCCGCTCGCGATAGCCGTAAGGCTTGCGGGTCTGCCTTGCTTAAGGCTTGCCTTGAATGTCAGGGGCAGCCTTCGCGTGATCTTTTCAAACGGCTCGCTTTCCGCGCTTTCGCGCTTATCGGATTCCGAGCGGATACCAAGCATCGAGCTATCCTTTTTAGATGTAAAATAGGCGTCGGTATGGCCGCTTCGGCTGAATACTCTCGCGAGATATTCAAGCTCGTCGGCGTCGGCGTTTCGGTTTTCGTCGATAAGCCTTCTGAATACTTTCGTTACGTCCCTTACGTACTCGGGGGATTTCATTCTTCCCTCTATCTTGAAGGACGCTACTCCCATTTCGCAAAGCGTTTTTACGTGTCCCGCGAGAGAAAGATCCTTGAGTGAGAGGGGATATTGCGTCCTTTTGCCGTTTTTATAGGGCAGACGGCAGGGCTGAGCGCACTCTCCGCGGTTTCCGCTTCTGCCTCCGACGATAGATGAAAAGAGGCACTGTCCCGAATGGCAAACGCAGAGCGCGCCGTGAACGAAGACCTCTGCCTCTATCGGTGATTCCTTACAAAAATACTCTATATCTTCGCGTGACATCTCTCTTGCGAGCACCATTCTGGAAAAGCCCGCCTCGCAGAGCCGCTTTGCGCTCTCAACGCTGTGTCCCGACAGCTGAGTGCTTGCGTGAAGCTCGATAGGTATTCTTTTTTTCAGCTCCTTAGCACCTCCGAGATCGGCGGCTATTATTGCGTCGGCGCCGAGAAGATAGGCTTTTTCTGCGTTGCAAAGATATTCGTCAAGCTCTCTGTCGTAAAGAAGGGTATTTGCCGCTATGTAAACCCTCGCTCCGTAGGAGTGAGCAAGCTCTATTCCGTAGGATAGCTCGTCCTCGGTAAAGTTTTTCGCCTTCATTCTTGCGTTGAAGGCACCCATTCCTAAGTAAATTGCGTCGGCTCCGCCCTCGATCGCCGCCTTGAGCGATTGCGGACTGCCCGCGGGAGAGAGAAGCTCGGGCTTTTTATCTGAGCTTTTTATCATTTTTTACCAATTATTCTTTTTAAGCTCTGCAAGCTCACGCTTAAGAGCCTCGTTTTCCTCTATAAGCTCGTCAAGGCTTGCCTCGGTCATAGCAAGCTTGGATTCGATTGCCTTGATCTTTCTCTGCGCTCTTATCTTTTCGGAGCAGTAATCAAGAGAGCAGAGAATAGCTGCCTCGGTCTTTGGGCAGGTTCTGCTTTTTTGCAGGATTTCCCTCATTTTTCTGTCGACTATCGATACCAGAGCCTCAACTGCCTCGGGTGATTCGTCACTTACTACGTTTATTTCAACATCGGCAACGGTAAGAGTATATTTTTGTTGCATTTTCAATTCTCCCTCTTATTTTTATAAATTTCTGAATAACTATTGCAAAAAAAATCAAAAGAGCGTATAATATCTATATATATTATAATACAAAACCGCTTATTTTTAAAGAGGATTTTGAAAATTTAGTCAAGAAAGTAAGGATTTTTATGGGATATTTCAGAGACAGTCACAGAATAGTAGTAAAGGTAGGCACCTCTACGCTTACTCACAAAACGGGGCATCTTAACTTAAGAAGAATAGAATCGCTTGTAAAGGTTCTTTCTGATATAAAGAATTCGGGAATTCAGATAGTTCTCGTTTCCTCGGGCGCGGTCAGCACGGGAGTCGCAAAGGTAGGATTTGGAGAGATCCCATCTACTCCCGAGGAAAAGCAGGCTATGTCTGCCATAGGTCAGAGTGAGCTTATGAAGATATATGATAGCTTTTTCTCAAGCTACGGTCATACCGTGGCTCAGATATTGCTTACAAAGGATGTGCTTGCAAACCCGATTCGGCGCAAGGCGGCGAAAAACACCTTCAACCGTCTGCTTAATATGAACTGTATTCCGATAGTAAACGAGAATGACGCTATTTCGACCGACGAGCTTACCAAGTTTGGCGGAAACGATATTCTTTCGGCTCTTGTTGCCGAGTTCTGCAACGCCGACGTGCTTATCAATATGTCTGACGTTGACGGATTTTACGATTCCGACCCTCGCTCCAATCCCGACGCGAAGATGTTTGACCGTGTTGAGAGCATTACCGACGAGATATACTCTATCGCGGGCGGAGCGGGTACCGACAGAGGTACGGGCGGAATGATTGCGAAGCTCAACGCCGCCAAGATAGTTACCGAGGCGGGAATACCTATGTTCATTCTTAACGGCAGCGACCCCGAGATCCTTTATACCCTGCTTGACGGCGGTCATATCGGAACTTATTTCTGCGCCGATAAGACAAAGAGAAAAGCAGATGACGCCGAGGACTAAAGCGCCGAGCGACGCTCTGCGTGAGAGGATGTCGCTCGTTGTTTCGGCGCTTGAGGAGCGGTATCCCGTTTCCGAGTGCGCTCTTGAATACGGCGGCGAGCCTTGGAGACTTCTTGTTATGGGTCGGCTTTCGGCTCAATGCACCGACGCGAGAGTGAATATCGTCTGCAAGGAGCTTTTTGCCGTTTATCCCACGCTTTCCTCGCTTGCCGACGCGCCCGTTGAGGATATAGAGAGGATAATAAAGCCTTGCGGTCTTTATCACGCCAAGGCTAAAAGCATCAAGGAGAGCTGTACTATGCTCCGCGACCGATACGGCGGAGTTCTGCCTGACACTATGGACGAGCTTCTCAAGCTTTCGGGCGTCGGGCGCAAGATCGCAAATCTTTTGCTTGGAGATATATATAAAAAGCCTGCTATCGTTGCCGATACGCATTGCATACGCATCTGCGGCCGTCTTGGGTTTTACAGCGAGGAGCTTAAGGATCCTTACAAGGTCGAGCTGATCTTATCGGAGCTTTGCGAGGCGCAGAAGCAGTCAGAGCTTTGTCACCGACTTGTCTTTTTTGGCAGAGATATCTGCTCGGCGCGCGCTCCAAAATGCGCGGAATGTCCGCTTCGCGCTCTTTGTGACAGGTATAAGAGATCAACGAAATAAGTTAATTTTTATTTTTGGAGGAATTATTATGTACAGAATTGGAATCGACCTTGGCGGAACTAATATTGCCGTCGGTCTTGTTAATGAATTTTGCAGAATCGTAGTTAAAAGGTCTACTCCCACCCGCGCAAGCCGTCCTTCCGACGAGATAACCGCGGATATGGCGCATCTCTGCCTTGAGGTCTGCGCCGAGGCTAAGGTTTCGGTTACCGAGATTGAGAGCATCGGTATTGCAACTCCCGGTATCGCTAATCTTGACAACGGTTGCGTTGAGTATTCCTGTAATCTCCCCTTCCGCCGTTATCCTATCGTTAAAAAGCTTGCTTCTATGCTTGACGTTTCCGAGTCTAAAATAAAAATTGCCAACGACGCTAACGCCGCCGCTTACGGTGAGGCCGTTGCGGGCGCGGCTCGCGGCTCGGCTAACAGTATTATGGTTACGCTCGGTACGGGTGTCGGCGGCGGAATTATTCTTGACAACAAGATATTTACAGGCTTTAATCACGGCGCGGGCGAAATAGGTCATATCGTTATAGAAATTGACGGCGCTCAGTGCGGATGCGGCAGAAAGGGCTGCTGGGAGGCTTATTCCTCGGCTACCGCTCTTATCCGTATGACCAAGGAAAAAATCGAGGAGTGCGAAAAGACGGGAAGATATACCGTTATGAGTAAGGCAGAGCATATCTCGGGCAGAACCGCGTGCGACGCTATGCGTGCGGGTGACGCGGCGGCTAAAGAGGTTTATGACAAGTACGTAAAGTATCTCGCTACGGGTATTGCTAACCTTATTAACATATTCCAGCCCGAAATTATTTCGCTTGGCGGTGGCGTTTCTAACGAGGGTCAGTCGCTTATCGACGCTCTTATGCCTATTATCAACAAGGAGCAGTACGGTACAGGCTTCCTTACTACCGCTAAGATCCGTATCGCCGAGCTCGGTAACGATGCCGGTATGATCGGCGCTGCTATGATGTAAGGGGTTAGTAGTTAGTTTGTGCCAAGCGTTTTTGCTACCTTTTTGAAAAAAGGTAGCGCCAAAAACTTTCCAACAGGAAAGATTT
>JAFQPL010000092.1 GCA_017411785.1 Clostridia bacterium | reverse complement strand
TCTTTTGCGTTCTCTGGTTGCTACAAGCTTGTCGAGGTAATAAATAAATCTTCTCTTACGTTTACAAAAGGCTCAACTTCTAACGGTTGTGTGGCACGCTGTGCATTAGAGGTACACGATGGAGAGAGTAAGATAGTAAACAAGAACGGATATCTTTTCTATACTGTAGATGGAGTAATTTATCTCGTTAACTACGTAGGAAACGATACCGAGCTTACCTTGCCCGAAAATTATAATGGGGAAAATTACGAAATCTATAAATACTTGTTTTATGATAATGACAAGATAACCAAGGTAACTATCCCCGACAGCGTCACGAGCATAGGCGAGAGGGCGTTCTGTAAATGCTCTGACCTCACGAGCGTAACGATAGGCAACGGCGTCACGAGCATCGGCTATTTTGCGTTCTATAATTGCATCAGCCTTACGAGCATAAAATACCGCGGCACAGGAACGCAGTGGAATGCGATATCAAAGGGTAGCGACTGGAATAAATATTATTCTAATGGTAGTTATTATACTATCAGTTGCACTATAACCTAACTACACAGGCGAATGATCTCGCGCTCTTGAATTAAACAAAAAATTATGGGAATAAGCCGTTACGGCTTATTCCCATTTGTATTTTTATTTGATTTTATTTGTGATAAAGCTTTTTCGTTGCGTAGACCGGCTCGGTTGTAAGATTCATTCCGAGCTTGCGGTATACGTTGCTATCAACTCCCGCGCCTATAACGCTGAGATGCGCCTGACAGCCCTTGAGCTTTGGCAACTGCTCCATTGCCTTTGCCGCGATCTCACAGGTGTTTGCCGAAATCGCGAGCGCGATAAGAATTTCATCGGCGTGCAGTCTCGGGTTGTGGTTTCCGAGGTTTTCTATCTTCAATTTTTGGATAGGCTCGATAACCTCAACGGGTAAGAGCAGATAGTCGTCGTCTATATTTCCGAGTCTCTTAAGCGCGTTAAGCAGACAAGCCGCCGACGCGCCCATAAGCTTTGAGGTCTTTCCCGTAACTATGCTGCCGTCGGAAAGCTCGATAGCCGCGGCGGGCTCGCCAGTTTGCTCCGACTTTTCAAGAGCGGGAGCAACTACACGTCGGAACGAGGGGTCAACGTTTACCTGATTCATAATAAGCTCAGCCTTATAGACCTCCTCGGAGTCGGCAAGGCCGTTTCTCTTACGGCAAAGCGTATCGTAATAACGGCGCACGATCTCCATTTTAGCGGCGTAGCATACCGCCTCATCGTCGGTTATGCAGTAGCCCGCCATATTAACTCCCATATCCGTGGGAGATTTGTAGGGGCATTCGCCGTAGATCTTCTCAAATATAGCGCGCAAAACGGGGAATATCTCGATATCTCTGTTATAGTTTACCGCGGTAACTCCGTTCGCCTCAAGATAGAAGGGGTCTATCATATTAACGTCGTTAAGGTCGATAGTAGCCGCCTCATACGCCATATTAACGGGGTGTCTTAACGGAAGATTCCAGATAGGGAAGGTCTCAAACTTAGCGTATCCCGCCTTGATTCCGCGCTTGTTATCGTGATACAGCTGTGAGAGGCAGGTCGCCATCTTACCGCTTCCCGGGCCGGGCGCGGTAACTACCACAAGCGAATGTGTTGTTTCAACGTACTCGTTTTTACCGTAGCCGTCGTCGCTCACGATCTTTTTGATATTGGTGGGATATCCCTCAATGGGGTAGTGCTTATATACCTTTATTCCAAGATTGTTAAGACGCTTGATAAAAGCGTCAACCGAGGGCTGATTGGTATACTGAGCGATAACCACTCCGCCAACCGCAATTCCTATTTCGTTAAACGCGTCGATAAGTCGGAGCGTGTCCATATCATAGGTGATTCCGAGGTCTCCGCGGATCTTGTTTTGCTCGATAGCGGTTGCCGAAACGGTAACTATAACCTCTGCGTCGTCCTTTAGATTAAGGAGCATCTTTATTTTACTGTCGGGGCAAAAGCCGGGAAGCACGCGCGACGCGTGATAGTCGTCAAAAAGCTTGCCGCCAAACTCCATATAGAGCTTGCCGCCAAAGTTTGAAATTCTTTCCTGAATCTTCTCCGACTGCAGTTTTATGTATTTGTCGTTATCAAAACCGATGCTTCTCATTTTTTGCTCCTAAAACCAAAGTATTCATTTATCCTATACATTGTAATACAAATTACGCTCTTTTTCAATAGAAAAAGATAATTATTTACAAATTATTTTGCAAAAAGCCCGTCGATATAACGGCACGCCGCGAGAGCGGCAACCGCGCCGTCTGCCGAGGCGGTAGTGACCTGACGGATTCTCTTTGTACGGCAGTCGCCCGCAACAAAAACTCCCTCGGTATCGGTAAGGCAGTTTTCGTCTGAAACGATATATCCGTAGGAGTCAAGCGCGCTCACGTTCTTAAATGCCTCGTTTTCGGGAACTTGACCTATGGCAACGAACATTCCGTCAAGCTCAAAGCGGGCTTCTTCCTCGGTTTTTGTATTCTTTATGTTGATAGCGCAAAGCTCTCCGTCACGAGCCTCAAGTCCCGTAAGAACGGTATCAAAGATCATATCGACGTTATTCTTTTTCTCAAGAATGGCGAGCAAGCGTCCCTCTCCTGTCATAAAGGAAAGGTTCTGAATGATAGTTACCTTCTTGCAGATATCGCTGAGCATAACCGCTTCCTGAAGCGCGGTGTTTCCACCACCGATAACCGCAACGCTTTTATCTGCAAAGAACGAGCCGTCGCAAACCGCGCAAAAGGAAATTCCCGAGCCGATAAGTTCTTCTTCGCCGTCAAGGCCGAGATGACGGTGCTTTGAGCCTGTCGCTATGATGACCGCCTTTCCGTCAAAATCGCCGTAATCGGTATGAACTCTCTTATATTCGCCCATATCCTTGATTTCAAGAGCCTCGGCAAGCTCGATCTCCGCTCCGTGAGCCACAACCTGATCAAGAAGCTGATTTGCGAATTCACTTCCGCTTATTTCCATAATAGACGGATAATTTTCAAGTCGGGGAGAAAAGGTTATCTGACCGCCGAAATTCTCTTTTTCAAGTAAAAGAACGCTTTTGTCGGCTCTGAGCGCGTAGAGCGCCGCAGTCATTCCCGCAGGTCCTGCGCCGATAATTATAATATCTTTCATTGTGATACGCCTTTCTAAAAATAAAATAAAAATCCGACGGGCATTTGTTTACCGAAAAAAACGATTTCCAAATGCCCGCCAAAAGCTTTAGTGAGCAGACTTATTATTTATTATCCTCTGCAAATCTGCGAATGTTGGAAACATTCATTATTTTCTCGATCTTATCTCCGTTGGAGATAACGAGAGTGGGTGCTTGCTTGATGTCAAACTGCTTTGCGAGATCGGGATTTTGATCTGCATATATCTTCTCATAAGCAATTCCCGCGTCGGAGAGGAACTTTTCAGCCATCTTGCAGTTAGGGCATGTGGTCGTTGCAAAGAGCATGATTCTTGCGTTATCGCACTCAACACACGTGTCTGCGGCACCAACCTGCTCGTGTGCAACGAATTTACGACCTGCCATCGATTCTGCAATATTGTAGAGCTTTCTGTGCTTGTATTCCTCAGCCTTACCGTCGTTCCAGTTCTGAACGGGGCGGTAGTATCCTGTTATACGGCTGTATACCTCGGTCTTTTCACCGCAGAATGGGCATGAGAACTTTTCACCCGCGATATATCCGTGAGCCTTACATACAGAGTAGGTGGGAGATATCGAGTAGTAGGGAAGTCTGTAGTTTTCCGCGATCTTACGAACGAGATTTGCGGCAGATTTCCAGTCGGGGAGCTTTTCACCCATGAATGCGTGGAATACCGTTCCCGATGTGTAAAGCGTCTGAAGCTCATCCTGAACGTCAAGCGCATCGAATATATCGGACGTGTATCCAACGGGAAGATGCGAGGAGTTCGTGTAGTAGGGAGTATTTCCTTTCTCGGATGCTGTGATAATATCGGGGAATCTCTTTATGTCGTGCTTTGCAAGACGGTAAGAGGTGGACTCAGCGGGAGTAGCCTCAAGGTTGTAAAGATCCTCGTATTTTTCCTGATAGTCGGAAAGCTTTTCTCTCATGTGGTTGAGAACCTCTTGAGTAAACTTCTGCGCCTCGGGATGAGTGAGGTCCTTCTTTATCCAGGATGCGTTGAGGCAAGCCTCGTTCATACCAACGAGACCGATGGTAGAGAAGTGGTTTGCAAAGGTTCCGAGATATCTCTTTGTGTAGGGATAGAGTCCCTCGTCAAGAAGCTTGGTTATAACGGTACGCTTGATCTTAAGCGAACGAGCCGCGATATCCATCTTGTGATCAAGACGGGCATAGAAATCTGCCTCGTCCTCTGCAAGATAAGCAATTCTCGGCATATTTATCGTTACTACGCCGATAGAACCTGTGCTTTCGCCGCTTCCAAAGAATCCGCCCGACTTTTTACGAAGCTCACGAAGGTCAAGACGCAAACGGCAGCACATGCTTCGTACGTCGCTTGGCTCCATATCGCTGTTGATGTAGTTTGAAAAGTAGGGAGTACCGTATTTAGCCGTCATCTCAAAGAGCAAACGGTTGTTTTCGGTGTCGGACCAGTCAAAGTTTTTTGTTATGGAGTAGGTAGGAATAGGATACTGGAATCCGCGTCCGTTGAAGTCGCCTTCAATCATGGTTTCGATAAACGCCTTGTTTACCATATCCATTTCCTTCTTACAATCCTTATACTTGAAGTCCATTTCCTTGCCGCCGACAATAGCGTTAAGCTCGGCGAGGTCGGCAGGAACTGTCCAGTCAAGAGTTATATTCGAGAAGGGCGCCTGAGTACCCCAACGGGAAGGTGTATTTACACCGAAAATAAAGGATTCGATACATTTTTTAACCTGATCGTAGGTAAGGTTGTCAACCTTTACAAAGGGCGCGAGATAGGTGTCAAAGGATGAGAATGCTTGCGCGCCTGCCCATTCGTTCTGCATAATACCAAGGAAGTTTACCATCTGGTTGCAGAGGGTAGCCAAGTGGCTTGCGGGGGCAGAGGTTATTTTACCGGTAACACCTCCGAGACCCTCCTGAATAAGCTGCTTTAAGGACCAACCTGCGCAGTATCCGGTAAGCATTGAAAGGTCGTGAATATGGATATCCGCGTTTCTGTGCGCGTTTGCTATTTCGTCATCGTAGACCTCAGAGAGCCAGTAGTTAGCGGTAATAGCTCCCGAGTTGCTGAGAATAAGTCCTCCTACAGAGTAGGTAACCGTAGAGTTCTCTTTAACTCTCCAGTCGGTATTTTTAACGTAGCTGTCAACTATATCCTTATAGTCAAGGATAGTGGATTTCATATTACGGAGCTTTTCTCTTTGCTTACGGTAGAGAATGTAAGCCTTTGCCACGTCTGCATATCCTGCCTGAACGAGAACAGACTCAACGCTGTCCTGAATATCCTCGACAGAAACAACTCCTTCTTTTATCTTAGGCTCGAAATCAGCCGTAACCTTAAGCGCAAGAAAATCTATCACGGAAGGGTGATACTGCTTTTCCTGAGCTTCAAATGCCATTTTTATAGCGTCGTTAATCTTTTGCAGATTAAAATCGACGATTTTTCCGTCTCTTTTTAAAACCTGATACATTGATTTCTCCTTTTCTTGATTTTTTATAATTTTTCATTGCTTTTAAATTATACCTTAAAAAACGACAAATGTCAATTGTGAGAAATTACAATATATAGGGGTGTTTTTTAGTAATTAGCACTACATATTGTGTAAAATGCGAAAATCAAACACAATATTTAGATGCCTCTCAATACCGTTACAGGAAGCTCTTTTTTAGCAATTTCAAGGATTTCGAGCATTTCTGAGGCTGAATAAGAGGAAAAACCGCTCTCTATAGTATCGCCCGAATCGACATAAGCCTGCAAAAAATATTTTTTTGAGTTGCGTATCCATTTTGCGATTTCCGCGATATCTTGAGGGGTATGCAGTTCACGTACAACAGTTGTGCGGAATTCATAATCGGGAGCTTTATTGATAATAATGTTTATGCTTTTTTCAACCGCGTCGGGAAAGTCGCTTATCCCTGCGGTGACGGCATATTTGCTTTTGGAATTTTTTATATCCATTGCTATGTAGTCGACAAGCCCTTTATCAAGCAGGGACTCTATTTTTTCGGGGAATGTACCGTTGGTGTCAAGCTTTACCAATAAACCGAGCTCTTTTATTTTTTTTATAAAATCCTCAAGGTCGGGGCAGAGAGTGGGCTCGCCTCCTGTTATACATACTCCGTCAAGCATCCCCTTTCGCTTGCTGAGATAGTTAAAAAAATCGGCTTCGGAAATTTCTTGCGCTTCGCCTGCGCGCAGTACTAACGATGCGTTATGGCAAAAAGGACATCTGAAATTACAGCCCCCGGTGAAAACCGTGCAGGCAAGCTTCTCGGGAAAGTCCAAGAGGGTAGTTTTTTGTAATCCTTTGATTTTCATATTTGTTCTCCTTGAAATAAGATAAAAGATGATATGGACTTGATTTTTTATAAATATTGTGTTAAAATAAGAAAAAAGGTAAATTTGCGTTACTATTTACCTTTTTGCTATTGCTTTTTGGGGGTAAAAATGCACATAGGTGAAAAAATCAAAAGGCTCAGAACCGCGAAGCTTATGACACAAAGTGAGCTTGTGGGCAGAGAAATAACCAGAAATATGCTGAGCCGTATTGAAAACGGAGCGGCACAGCCGTCAATGTCAACAATAAAGTATATTGCCGAAAGATTAAACGTTTCACCGAGCTTTTTGCTTGCGGAAGAAGATGACGAGCTTCTTTATTTTAAATCGGCAGAAATAAGCAATTTAAAAAAAGCTTATGCCGATAAAAATTATGAGCTTTGTCGGCAGATATGCTTAAATTCCGAATGGCGCGATGATGAGCTTGTTCTTGTTTTGGCTGAAAGTACGGTACACGTTGCTATCTATGAGTTTTTTCACGGAAACTTACGGCGCGCGGCAGTCCTTTTTGATGAAGCTATAGAATGTTGCGCGGAAACTGTATATAATACCGATCATGTTCTTGCTTTGGCAAGGCGATATTTTGAGTATATGAGTTTTATCTCTCCAACTCTTGATTCGAATGCTTCGGATGCGGTGGATGAGGCAAGATTGCCGTTATTGAAGGATGCGTTTTTTGTGTATGCAGCCATTTTTTTGCAAGGTGAAGTAACAGGATATTCAAGTGTGCCGTATATGGAGGAGAGACTTTCCGCTATCGGTGAAGAAAGCTCATTTGCAATGCATATAAGAGCAAAGCTTTTGATGGAGCGCGGAGAGTACAGTGAATCGTGCATAATATTGAAAAGCTTGTTGTTCGGTGATGATTATAAGATGCCCGAGCCTATGATATATTTTATACTTTGCGACCTTGAGGTGTGCTGTAAAGAAACCGAGGATTTTAAGGGTGCGTACGGCTTCTCAAAAAATAAGATAGAGCTTATGCAAAAGCTTTTGAGTTGAATATTCAGTCCTTGAATAAGGCGGATGAGGATTTCTCGTCCGTCTTATTTTTGTTGCTTGATTTGTCTTTTTTTATGATTTTTTCAAATAAAAAATTGAAGATTAAAATTGCTATAAGATATGCTGAAAATCCATAAACTGCATCGGCGAGATAATTTACTGTTATTATCAGTACCTCGGTAAAGGAGGAGGGAAGTCCCATTCTGATATCGGTGATTAAACGTGAAAGAAATTTAAAAGCCGTAATTATAATGCTCATAAAAATGCCGGCGCGAAGGAGCGGATTATACCAATTTACAAATTTTTTGATCGGCAGTATTTCCTCGGGCTCTTTTTTCTTTTTTTTCTGTATTATCTCTATAGAGGAATTATAGCTTTTAGCGATAAAGGAGCTTGCTAATACCACTGTTAAAAATTGTGCGAGCTCAAGAATAAAGTAAAACGAAAGAAGAAGAAGATCTCCTATTATGTAGGATTTGTTGCCAAAAGTTCCCAGAAGAGGAAGGTTCATAAGGATCCTTGCGGGTATTTTTAAAATTAAAAAAGCGACGTACAAAACACTTATAGACACGCAAATCTTTTTTTTCGAGAAGATGAGAGTAAAAATGACTATAGAGTAAACAGAGGTAAAGGATAATAGATCAAAAAAATCCATCAGATACTCCAAGGCAATTACTGCTGCGCCGCCCGAATAGAGAGTATTGTTGTTAAGACTGAAATATATAGGGGTAAGACATGTAATATTTAAAACCGTAGGAAGAATGCAAAGCAAAACGAATAACAGTGCTATATACCGTACGGTTTTTTTTTTGTCTGCAGGCTGTTGTGGGTTTGTGTTCATATGATCCTCACAGAATATAAATTATGCTTTAATTATATCATAAAAGTAGATAGCTGTGTTGTGATTTTTGTAAATTATTTAAAAACTTTGCATTTTTTTCGCTTATCGGGCATAATTTTTATTATATAAAATACAGGAGGTAATTATGCTAAAAAACGGTTTTACTTATGAAAAAATGATGTCACAGATAAATTCCTACATTGAGAAGCATCTGACTTTTTCCGCAAACGGACTTTGTGATAGTATCCTTGGAAAAAACATACCTGTGATTACGCTTGGCGAAGGGGCAAATGTGTTAGCTTATATAGGAGGATTAAACGGCAGTGATGGGGTTTCTCCGCGATTGCTTTTACACTTTGTCAGAGATATTTGTTCCGTTTATGCGGAGGAAGGGAGCGTGTTTGGATTTTCGGCAAAGCGTATTCTTAAGGAGTACACGTTAATAGTTATACCGATGCTTAATCCTGATGGACGAGATTATTGTGTTAACGGAGTTACCGTAAATAATCCTCTCAGAGACAGGCTTATAAATAAAAATCGGGGAAGCGAGGATTTTTCGTGTTGGAGGGGAAACGCGAGAGGGATCGAGTTAAGATATAATTTCGGTTTGGAAAACGGTGAATATGAGCCTGAGGTCGAGGTCGGAGCTCTTTGCAATTTTTTGCGGTTTGGTATACCGCCTAAAATGATATTTGAGTTTTCCGCGGATAAAAATTTTGATAATTGCATATATTTCGGCGACGGAGAGCGACGCTCAAAAATAGCAACCGCGCTTACACAAATGTCGGGCTTTGAGCGAAGATATCGCGAAAGCCAGGAATCGCGCCTGATGCTTTCCGATTGGGCTGACAGAGAGCTTGATGCTTCATCGTTTTCTGTAGAGCTTAAATCCTTCAATACAATGAGAGAAAGAAATGATGACAATGATGTTTTTTCATTGTATATACAAATAAGAAAGATGCTTTTCTGTGCACCGATACTCAGTAAAATATAAAAATCAAAGCCTGCGCGTGATATTCTTTCCCGAGCAGGCTTTTATCGTTTAAGCGGGGTTGTACAAAAATATTAAAATAAAAATTAACAAATTTATATGATAAAAAGTGAAAATAGGTGTTTACAAAAGAAGAAAAATGTAGTAAAATATAAATGTATATTGTAAACTGTAAAAGAAAGGATATTTTTATGTCAGCTCCAAAATATAAACGGATTTTACTTAAGCTTTCGGGAGAGGCGTTGGCGGATACAAACGGTATTCTTAACTTCGAATTTATTTCTTCCGTTGCGGAGGTGCTAAAAAAATGTACCGATGCAGGAATTGAGGTTGGCGTTATTGTCGGTGCGGGAAATATATGGAGAGGAAGACAGGGCGGAGAGATGAACAGGGCGAGAGCGGACCATATGGGAATGCTTGCGACTACAATAAATTCGCTCGCTCTGCAGGATACCTTTATACAACATGGGTTGGATGCTGTTGTTATGACGGCAGTCGAGATGAAAGCCTTTGCTGAGCCTTATACTACTCGCGGAGCGATAAAAGCTCTTTCTGAAGGTAAGGTGGTTATTTTTGGTTGCGGACTTGGCTCACCGTATTTTTCTACCGATACCGCCGCAGCGTTAAGAGGCGCGGAGATAGAGGCAGATGCTATTCTCATGGCGAAGAATATAGACGGTGTTTATACTGCGGATCCCAAAAAGGATAATACAGCTACAAAGTATGATGAGATAACCTATGCGGAAATGATAGCCAAGGAGCTTGGTGCGCTTGATCTTACAGCTGCAGCCTTCTGCATGGCTAATGATATAACATCCTACGCATTTGAGCTTAAGGATCCAATGAATATATACCGTGTTGCTATGGGTGAGAAGATAGGCACGGAGCTTCACAAATAAAAAATATTTATATACATAATCGACGGAGGTTTTACTTATGAAACTTGATACTAAAGAATTCGAATTAAAAATGCAAAAGGCAATAGGCGCATATCAGGAGAATCTTTCTGTTATTCGCGCAGGACAGGCAAACACCGCGGTTCTCGGAAAGGTAATGTTTGAGTATTGGGGAACACCTACGCTCATTACTTCTATGGCAGATGTTCGTGTAGTCGATTCAAAGACTGTCACGGTTACTCCTTATGACGCTACAACGCTTAAGGAGATGGAAAAGGCTATTCTTGCTTCAGATGTAGGAATTACTCCTACCAATGACGGTAAGATAATCCGTCTTGTTTTCCCCCAGCTTACCGAGGAGCGCCGTAAGGAGCTTGTAAAGCAGGTACAGAAGATGGGCGAGGATGCAAAGGTTGCGATTCGTAACATAAGACGTGATGCAAACGATCTTTGTAAGAAGATGAAGAAGGACGGAGATATGACCGAGGATGAGCAGAAGGCATCTGAAAAAGCGGTTCAGGATCTTACCGACAAATATGTCAAGGACGTAGATGCGGTAACCTCAAAGAAAGAAAAAGAGATTATGCAAATCTGAAATTGCTTCAGACGGGGCGGGTGTGTTAGCCCGTCCTGCCCTTTTTTGGATAATATAAAGTTTAAAGGATTTATAAAATGCGGATGAAAAAAGAAGATATTGCGACCAATATAAAGCATATAGCGTTTATAATGGATGGAAACGGCAGATGGGCAAAAAAAAGGGGATTGCCGCGTGAATACGGACATCGAAAGGGCGCGGAGACCTTTAAAAAAGTTGTTGAATACTGCGGAGCGCTTGGAATAAACGCCACTACCTTCTATGTTTTTTCCACGGAAAATTGGAAGCGTCCTCAAAAAGAAGTGGATGCTCTTATGAAATTGCTTGATGAATATCTTGATGAATGTAAGGATAATCTTTTAAAAAAGGATGACGGAATTCGATTTGTTTTTATAGGAGATAAATCTCCTTTTTCCGAGGACCTTCGCAAAAAGATGCTGACTCTTGAGGAAATGACAGCGGGTAATTCCAGAATAGTTAATTTAGCAATCAATTACGGTGGCAGAGATGAGATCGTTCACGCATTTAATGCACTTATAGCCGAGGGAAAACGAAAGATCAGCGAGGATGATATATCAAGTTCGGTGTATACTGCAGAATCCCCTCAGCTTGATATGATAGTCAGAACCGGCGGAGATATCAGAATTTCCAATTTTTTGCTATGGCAGGCGGCATATGCAGAGCTTTATTTTACCGACACACTATGGCCTGATTTTTCAAAAAAGGATATTGATAAGGCTATAAAAGCTTTTAACGGTCGTAACCGACGGTTTGGCGGAGTATAAGGAGATAGATATGTTAAAAAGAATTATTACGGGAATATGCTTGATAGCGGTATCGTTGCCAATCCTTATTTTTTCTGATACGTGGGTCTTTCCGTGCGCTATAGCTTTTGTCAGCGTAGTTTGCGTTTTTGAAATGATACGCTGTATGGGAATGCACAAGAAAATCGCAATGACCTTGCCGCTTTATATTTTTTCATTGATCTTTCCGTTTCTTTTGAGAGGCTTTAAGGCTAATGCGTTTTTTGTTGCGGCAATAGCGGTAATGGCAATTATTTTTTACATAGCCTATATTTTTGTATGGGTCATTTTTTCAAAGGGAAAAGTAAAATATAATGATGCTTGTACACTTTGCCTTACGGTATTTTATATTATTTTTGCGTTGAATTTGATAATATATATCCGGGATTATAACAGATTCATGAGCGGCGCTTACCTTTACATCCTTATATTTATAGGGGCGTGGGTAACAGATACGTTTGCATATTTTACAGGGGTATTTTTTGGAAAACATAAGCTTGTTCCCGATGTAAGCCCGAAAAAAACAGTTGAGGGTGCTATTGGCGGTATAGTATTTTGCGCAATAGGATTTGCTGCTTTTGGACTTGTGGTGAGCTTGATCGATAAAACGGCATCTCCAAATTATCTTTATCTTATTGTAAGCGGATTGTTTATTGCGATAATATCTCAGGCGGGCGATCTTATTATGTCGGTCATCAAGCGTCATTATTCCATAAAGGATTACGGAAACATTTTACCCGGCCACGGTGGTTTGCTTGACAGACTTGATTCTATGCTTGCGGTTTCGCTTGGCGTAGAGGGAATCATTATATTTACTTATCTTACGCACATACCGTTGTTTTGATATGGAGAGATTATGAGTGTTGAAGGTCAGACAAAAAGAATATCGGTTCTCTGTTCTACGGGTTCGGTAGGAGAGCAGGCGCTTGATGTGGCAAGAGCATCGTCCTATCGGGTAACCTCTATATCCGCAAATAAAAATGTTAAACGAGTTGAAGAACAGGCGAGAGAGTTTGGTGTTTCTGCCGTTGCTATGGCGGACGAGAACGCCGCAAATGAGTTAAAGCTTCGTTTGGCGGATACCTCGATCAAGGTTTACAGCGGAGAGGCGGGAATTTGTCAGATGATTGCTGATGATACTGCCGAAACAGTGGTGAATTCAATAATAGGTGAGGCGGGCTTGTTACCAACTCTGTCGGTGATAGAAAAGGGCGCAAGGCTCGCGCTTGCAAATAAAGAATCCTTGGTCGTCGCAGGCGAGATAGTTATGCAAAAAGCCAAGGAAAACGGCGTTGAGATATTACCCGTTGACAGTGAGCATTCAGCGATATTTCAATCCTTGAAATCAGGTAAGCAGAGTGAGATCAAAAAAATTTTACTCACGGCGTCGGGCGGTCCGTTTTACGGATACGGCAAAAATGAGCTTGCGAGTATAAGCGTGGAGCGTGCTTTGGCTCATCCGACATGGAAAATGGGAGCGAAGATAACCGTTGATTCGGCTACTCTTATGAATAAAGGCTTTGAGGTTATTGAAGCTGTACATCTTTTTGGTGTTACTGCTGATAAGATTGAGGTCGTAGTGCATCGCGAAAGTATAATACATTCAATGGTTGAATATATTGACAATAGTGTTATAGCGCAGATGTCGGTCCCTGATATGAGGCTTTGTGTGCAGTACGCCGTTGATTATCCCGACAGAAAAATTGCGACTGTAGATGAGCTTGATCTCTTTTCGGTTGGAGTGCTTACCTTTAGGAAGCCCGATACCGAAACCTTTTCCTTGTTAAAACGGGCTGTTGAGTCTGTAAAGGCGGGAGGCGCTTTGCCCGCGGTTCTGAACGCGGCAAATGAGGTTGCGGTAGGAGCCTTTCTTGCGGGGAAAATTGGTTTTTACGCTATAACAGAGTCGGTAAGTGAGACACTTTTACGGCTTTCATCCGCAAGGAACGCTCATACTCTTGAGCAAATTCTTGGATACGACAGAGAGGCAAGGCGCGTAGCTGCGGATATTTTGGGTTTGTAAAAAATTAAAACAGGAGATTGTATGGTAGGTTTTTTAAATATTCTGTTTTATGCGCTGATAATGATTCTTGTTTTCGGAGTTATGATATTCATACACGAGGCGGGGCATTTTTTTACGGCGCGCGCTTGCGGAATTTCCGTAAAAGAGTTTGCAATAGGAATGGGCCCTAAGATATTTTCGTGGAATTCAAAAAAGTACGAAACAAGATATGCGTTAAGACTCTTGCCGATAGGCGGATTTGTCAGCATGGAGGGCGAGGACGAGGACTCGGAGGATGAAAACGCATTTTGCAATAAGCCTGTATGGAAGCGAATGCTTGTCGTTGCAGCAGGGCCTTTTATGAATATCGTTCTCGGAATTTTGCTTACGTTTATAGTTGTGCTTGCGCAAGGACCTCTCGGTTCAACCGTCGTTGCTCAATTTAACGAGAACGCGGCATCCTCTGAAAAACTCGCGGAGGGTGATGAGATTATAAAGGTCGACGGAACTTATGTTTTTTCGGGTAATGAGGTAATGTATGAAATTATGAATCAAGGGTACGAGCCTATAGACGTAGTAGTAAAGCGTGACGGCGAAAAGATAACTCTTGAGGATGTAAGGTTTGGTACGCTCACCGAGGATGGCGTTGTATTCGGAGATATGGATTTTAAGGTCCTGCAAGAGAAAAAGACTTTTGGAACTGTTTTGAAGCAGACCGCAACCCGAAGTATTTCTTCTGTAAAAATGATATACGATTCCATTATAGGAATGGTCACGGGGCGGTTTGGGCTTGACGCGGTCTCGGGTCCCGTTGGTGTTGCCGAAACCGTTGGAGAGGCGGCAAAGACTAATTTTGTTAGCTTTATATATATAGGCGCGATCCTTACTATGAATCTGGGCGTTTTTAATTTTATTCCTTTTCCCGCGCTTGACGGAGGAAGATTCATATTGCTTTGCGTTGAGGGAATACGAGGAAAGCCTTTGAACAAAAAAATCGAGGGCTATATAAATTTTGCGGGACTTATTATTCTGTTTGGATTGATGATACTTGTTACCTGTAAGGATATTTTTAAATTGTTTGGATGATAATTATGGATTACAACAGTATAAGAAGAAATACAAGAAAAATAAAAATAGGAAATATATATATCGGCGGAGATTCACCTATAGCGATACAGTCAATGACGAATACCGATACACACGATAAGGAGGCAACTCTGCAACAGATACTTTCGCTTGAGTCAAGAGGCTGTGATATCGTGAGAATAACGGTTCCCGATACAGAGGCGGTTTCGACAATTCCGTACCTCAAAAATAACGGGGTAAGTATACCTATCGTTGCGGATATACATTTTGATTACAAAATTGCTATAAGTTGCGCCGAGGCGGGAGCTGACAAAATCAGAATAAATCCCGGAAATATAGGTTCGGATGAAAGGGTGGAGGCTGTCGTTGACGCCTGCAGAGCCGCAGGAATACCTATAAGGATAGGCGTAAACAGTGGATCTCTTGAGAAACATATTCTTGAAAAGCACGGTGCGCCGACGGCAGCGGCTCTTTGCGAGAGTGCGTTATATCACGCATCGCTTCTTGAAAAATATGGGTTCTATGATACTGTTATATCTATCAAAGCCTCGAATCCGTATGAAATGATAAAGGCAAACAGAATGCTTGCGGCGTCTTGCGATTATCCGCTTCATCTCGGCGTTACCGAAGCGGGTAGTAAGGAGATAGGTTCAATAAAAAGCGCTATCGGAATAGGCTCTCTTTTATGTGACGGAATCGGTGACACGGTGAGAGTTTCCTTGACGGATAAGCCCGAAAGTGAGATTGATGCCGCTAAAAACATATTCAGAGCAGTCGGCATTAAGGGACAGAGCGGTATGGATATTGTGAGTTGTCCTACCTGCGGAAGAACAAAGATCGATCTTATCTCGCTCGTTTCCGAATTTGAGCGTCGCGCTAAGGAGGTCGGTATAGATAGAATGCCGATAAAGGTCGCGCTTATGGGGTGTGTGGTAAACGGTCCCGGTGAGGCTCGTGAGGCTGATATAGGAATTGCGGGTGGAAAAGGAGAGGCTGTTCTTATAAAAAAGGGTATAGTTGTTGAAAAAATACCCGAGGACAACCTTGTGGAGCGTCTTATAGAGGAAATAAAAAAACTTTGATATAGAATTGGAATTTTAGAATGGCAAAGACGTTAAGAGAACTTTTAAATAAATATATCCCCGACGATAACGAAGCCGCTATTTTAAATAGCGGCGTTGTTTCGCGTTCTTTAGTTGATAAAGAAAAGCGTTGTCTTGAGGTTTATGCCGATTTTGACGCGGTGATATCCAAAAAGCAGCTTTATGCGCTTGAGGAAAAGGTCAAGGCGGCGTATGAGCTGCAGCTTTGCAGAATAAAGCCTCGTTATCCAAGCGAAGCCTTTTCTTTTGAATATCTTAAGGATATTTTGCTTGAGACCGAGAGGACCGGAGTAGTAGCAAGGGGATTTTTCGGCTCTTATGATTATTCTGTTGAGGGGAATATCATAACTGTAAAAATATCTTTTTCGGAATACGGTATTGATTTGCTTGATACAGCAAGAACTCCTGCGGTTATCGAGAATATAATAAAAGATGAATTCGGCTTGAGTTATAGAGTTGTTATCAGACAAAATGGCGATGATATTCTTCAAATGTCTGATGAATACAGATCAAGACTTGAGAACATAGACCGCCAGATACATTCGGCGCAAGAGAGATACACGGTTAATCTTAAGGCGTCAAATAATTTTCAGGCAATATCGGATGAACAGGAGGAAAAGCTGCCTCGTATTGCTTCGGTATACGGAGAGGGGAATATTGAGAGGATCGATGACGGCACCTTGCGTATCGGCAGTATGACGTTTGATATATCAGCTCCGCAGTACGTTATAGGAATTCCATTTAAAATCGATCCTGTGCTTATATCCACGGTAACTCGTCCGATGAAAAACATAACCTTCATCGGAGAGGTGTTTAATTATATCGAGGAAGAAGCAAGAAATAAAGATAAGTTTAACGTCTCCTTCGGTATATTTGACGGTAATGCGTCGATATTTGTCAGACGTTATTCGATGGATGCAGCAGATGCAAAAGAGTTAAAAAGCTTTGTAAAAAACGGAGCGGTCGTAGCTGTTCACGGATATACAAAGAATGAGCGCAATGATGCAACGGAGCTTTTTATGAATTATTCGGATATAGCCGTAATATCAAAAAAGGTTCGCGTTGATAACGCTCCCAAAAAGCGAGTTGAGCTTCATTTACATACGACGATGTCCTCTATGGATGCTTTGATCCCACCCGATGTGGCTGTAAAAACAGCTCAATCTTGGGGACATAGCGCCGTTGCTATAACCGACCACGGAAACGTTCAGGGATTTCCCGAGGCAATGATAGCCTCGGAAAAGCTTGGAATGAAGGTCATATACGGAATGGAGGCGTATTTTGTAAATAACACCGCGAGCGTTATTTACGGAGGCTATCAGGGCGGTTTTGATGACGAAATGGTGGTCTTTGATATAGAAACTACGGGATTATCGGCAGAAACCTGCAAAATAACCGAGATAGGAGCGGTAAAAATAAAGGACGGCGAGGTTCTTGATCGGTATAACAGCTTTGTAAACCCGGAGCGTCCCATACCGCAGGAGATCGTTGCGCTTACGGGTATAACCGATGAAATGGTTGCCGATGCGAGAAAGATAGACGAGGTATTACCCGAGTTCTTTGATTTTGTCGGAGACAGGCTTCTTATTGCTCATAATGCCGATTTTGATACGGGATTTATAAGAGTTGCCGCAAAGCAGCTTGGCATTGAATTTAAAAATCCCTATCTCGATACTCTTGGACTTGCGAGAGCGATCATTCCCGAGATGAAGAGCTATAAGCTTGACAGACTTGCCAATCACTATAAGCTTGGAGAGTTTAATCATCACAGAGCATCGGATGACGCGGAAATGCTTGCAAACATTTTCTTCAAGATGCTCGAGCAGTTAAAAGGTTCTGACGTAAATGATTTTAAAGAGGTTGAAAATGAGTTTAACGGAAATGCGGATCCGCTTAAGCTAAAGCCGTATCATCAAATAATACTTGTAAAAAATCAAGCGGGACTTAAAAATCTTTACAAGCTTATTTCGTTAAGCTATCTGAATTATTTCAGAAAGACTCCGAGAATCCCAAAGACCGAGCTAATAAAGTATCGCGAGGGCTTGATAATAGGCTCGGCTTGCGAGGCGGGCGAGCTTTTCAAGGCAGTTCTTGAGGGTAAGACCGATCAGGAGATCGAGGATATAGTAAGCTTTTACGATTATCTTGAAATTCAACCGATATGCAACAATAGGTTTTTAATTGACGAGGGTACGGTTGCCGATGACGAGGGGTTGCGTGAGTTGAACAGAAAAATAGTTGCATTGGGTGAAAAATACGGAAAACCTGTAGTAGCAACCTGTGACGCGCATTTTCTTAATGAGGAGGACGAGCTTTACAGAAAGATACTTCTTGGCGGAATGAAATTCAAGGATGCCGACAGAGATATACATCTTTATTACAGAACTACTGAGGAGATGCTTGAGGAATTCGCTTATCTCGGAGAGGAAAAAGCTTATGAGGTAGTTGTTGAAAATACAAATCTTATCGCAAATATGATAGAATCTGTCCGTCCTATTCCCAAAGGCTCGTATACGCCTAATATGGAGGGAGCGGAGGAGGAGCTTCAGGAGCTTTGTTGGACCAGAGCGCGTTCAATGTACGGAGAGAAGCTACCCGAAATAGTTGAGGCGCGTCTTAATAAAGAGCTTACTTCCATTATTAAAAACGGTTTTGCCGTTCTTTATATGATAGCTCAAAAGCTTGTTTGGTACAGTGAAAGTCAAGGGTACTTAGTAGGCTCGCGCGGTTCTGTGGGATCCTCGTTTGTTGCAACTATGGCGGGAATCTCGGAGGTAAATCCTTTGCCGCCGCACTATTACTGTAAAAAATGTCAGTATTCTAAATTTTTTACAGACGGCAGTGTTGGTTCAGGATTTGATCTTCCCGACGCCAAGTGTCCGAATTGCGGCGAAAAGCTTATGGCAGACGGACACGATATTCCTTTTGAGACCTTTCTTGGATTCTACGGCGATAAATCTCCCGATATAGACCTTAATTTTTCAGGCGACGTTCAGGGCAGAGTGCATAAATATACCGAGGATCTTTTTGGCGCGGAGAACGTTTTCAGAGCGGGAACGCTTGGAACACTTGCCGATAAGACTGCTTACGGATACGTAGCAAAGTATTTTGAGGAGAAGGGTCAAAGGCTTGGACGAGCTGAAATACAGCGAGTTGTAGAGCATTGTATGGGCGTTAAAAAGACAACGGGACAGCATCCCGGCGGAATAATAGTTGTTCCGAGGGAATACGACGTTTATGATTTTACGCCTGTTCAGCATCCCGCTGATGACCCTAAATCCGATATAGTAACCACGCACTTTGCGTTTTCCTATCTCCACGATACTATCCTTAAGCTTGACGAGCTTGGACACGATATTCCAACTAAATATAAGTGGCTTGAGACCTTTTCAAATACAAGCGTTATGGACGTTCCCATGAACGCTAAAGAGGTGTATGAATTGTTTCATTCAACAAAGCCGCTTGGTATTTCTCCTACAGATATAGACTCCGAGATAGGTACGTTTGGACTTCCCGAGTTCGGAACAAGATTTTTGCAACAGGTTTTGGTTGATGCAAAGCCGAAGAACTTTGCTGATTTATTGCAGATATCGGGACTTACGCACGGAACGGGTGTTTGGCTTGGAAACGCCGATGAGCTTATTAAAAACGGAATTTGCGATATTTCCAAGGTTATAGGATGTCGAGATAACATAATGAATGACTTGATACGTTACGGCCTTGAAAACTCACTTTCCTTTAAGATAATGGAATCGGTGCGAAAGGGTAAGGGGCTTACGCCGGAATGGGAAGATGAGATGCGTAAAAACAACGTACCCGAATGGTACATTGATTCTTGTAAAAAGATAAAATACATGTTTCCCAAAGCGCACGCGGCGGCATACGTTATGTCGGCGATACGTCTTGGATGGTATAAGGTCAATATACCGATCGCTTTTTACGGCGCCATGTTTACCGTCGCTCCGGGAGGATTTGACGCGAGTATAGTCGGCAAGGGCAGGGCCAATGTTGTTTCTACTATAAAAGAGATAGAAAAAATGGGAAAAGAGGCATCGCCTAAGGAGATAGCGTCAATCCCGTCTCTTCAGCTTGCAAATGAATGTATGGCAAGAGGCTTTAAGTTCCTTCCCGTGGATATTGAAAAATCTCATTCTTACGTTTTTCAACCTGAAAACGGACATCTCAGAATGCCATTTTCCGCGCTTGGCGGACTTGGTGAAAATGCAGCGGCAAATATAGTTGCCGCAAGAGAGGAAGAACGGTTTTTCTCGGTTGAGGATCTTCAAAAGCGAGCAAAGCTTTCAAAGAGCGTTATAGAAATACTTCGTTCAAGCGGAGCTCTTGATAATCTCAATGAGACCGATCAGTTATCTTTATTTTAAAAAAAAGCTATCTCATTTGCGCTTTGGCAAAAATGAGATAGCTTTTTTTATCCGAGGGCTACGTCGAGCATCATCATACATGAGAAGCCTACAACAAAGAATATCGTTCCTATGCGTGAGCCGCCCTTTGAGGTGATGCTTGGCATAAGCTCTCTTAACACCGCAAATATCATTGCTCCTGCAGCAAATCCTAAAAGCGAAGGCAGAATAGGCAAAACAAGCCCCACCGCAAGTACGGTAAGAGTTGCTCCGAGAGGCTCGATAATGCCTGAGAAAGCACCTAAAGCAAATGCTTTCAGCTTACTCATGCCTTTGCCGTAAAGCGGCATGGAGATAATTGCTCCCTCAGGAAAGTTTTGTATTGCTATTCCGATAGACAGAGCAAACGCGGCACTTATAATGTGAGGTGAGTTATCCTTGAGAACTGCGGCGTAGAGCACTCCCACAGCCATCCCTTCTGGTAGATTGTGAAGCGTTACCGACCAAAAAAGCATATTCTTTTTTAATGATTTTTCCGAGTCGTGCGACGGAATGATCTTTTCAATGAGGAACATAAATCCTATGCCGACCCATAAGCCGATTAATGCCGGAAGAAATGATAGCCTTCCAAATGCTTGCGAGCTTTCGTATTCCATAGCGGGTATCAGTAAGCTCCATATAGATGCGGCGATCATAACGCCTGCGGCAAAGC
>JAFQPL010000091.1 GCA_017411785.1 Clostridia bacterium | reverse complement strand
GATGAGCTTTTGGAATACGGATATTCCACAGAGCTCGAGGCTTTTTTGATAAGAGGGAGCGGCTTTGAAAGGATTACGCACCGTGACGTGCTTGGTTCTTTGCTCGGTCTTGGCGTGGAGCGGGACGTGCTTGGAGATATAATTATGATAGATGATAGCAGTGCCGTTGTTATATGCGATGAAAAATTGGTGAGCTTTTTTGAGAGTGGACTGTCACGGGTTGGCAGGGATACGGTAAAAATTAAGCGTATATCGCTTGATGAGCTGATTTTGCCTGAGCGTAAGACCGCGCCGATAAGTGATACGGTGGCATCTCCGCGGCTTGATTGCGTTGTGGCGGCTCTTTGCTCAATTTCACGCGAGAGGGCAAAGGAGCGTATACTCGCCTCAACCGTTGAGCTTGATTATGCGATAGAGGAGCGCCCCGACCGAGAGGTAGCGGCTCCTACCGTATTAAGTATACGGGGCGTGGGAAAATTTAAGGTCCTTTCGGTTTGCGAGAGGACAAAAAAGGGCAGACTTCGTCTTTTGGCGGAGAAGTATTTATAGTTAAAGGAGTAAGGCGTTATGCTTATATGGCTTTTGGTAATAGCAGGTGTGGTGATACTTGATCAAGGCTCAAAGGCGCTCGTTATGTATGTGCTTAAGCTTGATGAGGTAGGAGAGCATATAGCGATAATCCCCGATGTTTTTCATTTTACGCACGTAAGAAATACCGGCGCGGCATTTGGAATGCTTGGCGGTGAGAATCAAAGGTGGATATTTATAGTTATCTCAACTATCGGAATAGGGGCTTTGCTTATTTATTTGTGGAAATTCCGTCCCAAATCCAAGTGGGCTTGCTCCGCGCTTTCAATGATTATCGGCGGCGGAATAGGAAATATGATAGACCGCTGCTTCAGAGTCGGCGTAGTTGGCGGAGAAGAGCGGCATTACGTATTTGATTTTTTGGATTTTTGCGCTTTTCCGAATTTGTGGAAATGGACATTTAACGTAGCAGATGCTTTTGTATGCGTTGGCGCGGGTATACTGATGGTATGGTGCATAGTATCGCTCGTTAAGGAAGCGAAGGAAGAAAAAATGAAAAAGGCTCTTGACGGTAAACAGGATATAGCAGAGCCTTGTGAGAATGCTCCGTGCGCGTCCGAGGAGTCGAGTGAACCTATGAATGCCGCCGATGCGTCCGATGAAGATTTTGCGGGCGAGGAATCTAAAGAAAACGAATCCGAAAAGGAATAAAGGTGTTATGAACGACGGTCGCTTGTTTGAAACTGAATATATTGAAGAGCTGTCGGACAGTGAGACGTCGATAAGCCTTTATGCAGATTTTGATTCTGTAGGCAAACGTATAGATGCTTTTATTGCCGAGAACACCGAGCTTACGCGCTCGGCGGCGGCAAGACTTATTGAGAGCGGAGCGGTCGCGCTTGTTGGTTGTGAAGGTAAGCCGATTTCAAAAAACTACAAGCTGCGAGAGGGCGATGCTCTGACGTTAAGGCTTCCTGAACCCGAGCCCTGCGAGGCTCTTCCCGAGAATATTCCGATAGATGTAATTTATGAGGATGACGATATAATCGTTGTAAATAAGCCCGAGGGGATGGTTGTGCATCCCGCGGTCGGGAATTCTACGGGAACGCTTGTAAACGCTTTGCTTTATCATTGCGGAGAGCGACTTTCGGGAATAGGCGGAGTTATAAGACCAGGAATAGTTCACAGGATAGATAAGGATACGGGCGGACTTCTGGTCGTTGCGAAAAATGACCCTGCGCATTTGTTTTTGAGCGAGGAAATAAAGCATCACAGGGTAGAGCGAGTATATCACGCAATAGTTAAGGGGAATTTCAAGGATGATTTCGGAACGGTCGACGCACCTATCGGAAGGCATCCCGTAGACAGAAAGCGAATGGCGGTTATCCGTTCCTCAGAATATAAGAGCCGTGAGGCTATAACACATTGGCGTGTGCTTGAGAGGTTTGGAGCCTTTACTCATATAGAGTGTAAGCTTGAAACAGGCAGAACGCATCAGATAAGAGTTCATATGTCGAGTATAGGGCATCCGCTTGTCGGTGATACCGTTTACGGTGGCGGCGCATCGCCCTTTGAGCATAAGCATAAGGCGTATATTTCGGGTCAGTGTCTGTTTGCTTCAAGACTTACGCTGACACATCCGAGAACGCGTGAGCAGATGAGCTTTTTTGCTCCCTTGCCCGATAGCTTCGAGAATCTTTTGCGGATATTGCGAGCAACTGTTGAATAATACGGAGAACAAGATTAAAAATGTCTGGAAAATTTGAAAATATATTTATTGCGAGCGACCTTGACGGTACTTATTTTAACAGTAAGACCGAAACGGTTGCCCGCAATATTGAAAAAGTCAAATATTTTTGTGAGAACGGCGGACGCTTTACCTTTGCCACGGGCAGATTGCCTCTTTTTATTAAAAGACCTATCCCCGATGCGCGCGCGCAGGTTAATTTTCCTGCTGTTATGGGAAACGGTACCTGCCTTTTCGATTATCAAAGCGAAAGAGCGATAGAGGAGCATTTTCTCAACACCGCTTTACTTGCCGAGGTCGAGAGCTTCATAGCGGGGATATCAGGGGTAGAAGCGGGCTTGCGCGCTACCTATGATAAGGGTGTGACATTTTCAAATATAGTAAACGAAACGTTGAAGCGTGAATATGACACCTTTCCCGAGTATGTTGAGCGTGTGGTCTGCTCGGCGCGTGAATGGGGCGGTTACAGACTTTACAAAGCTAATATACGCGGAAAGGCAGATGCTATCGAGGCGTTATATCCTTATGTTGAGAAGGAATTCTCGGGTGTTTTGTCGGTTACTCGCTCGGCGAGAACTATGATAGAGCTTATGCCGTACGGAACGAGTAAGGCGGCTATGCTTCAGGGCGTTAAGGAAAAATATTTTAACAACGATGTAATGCTATGCACAGTCGGTGACTATGATAATGATCTTGCTATGCACGCTATATCAGATCTGTCGGTCTGCCCGTCAAACGCAAACGATGCCGTAAAATCTGTCTGCAAGCTTCAGCTTTGCAGTAACGATGACGGTGTTATTGCTGATCTTATTGATTATTTTGATATGAGAAGTTAGTTTGTGTTTAGATTTTTTTGCTACCTTTTTGAAAAAAGGTAGCGCCAAAAACTTTTAAACGCGGTTTTGATAAGAAAATAAAATAAGTGCGTTCGACCGCGAGAAATTACGGTCGGGCGCACTTTGTTTGCTTTTGTTGTAAAAATGCTTGAAAGTTCTTTGAAAAAGGGGGTGCGGGGGAGAAAAGCTTTCTTTTAAGAAAGTTTTCTCCCCCGCATAAATTATCCTATTCAAAAATCAAGCAAGCTTTGCTTCAAGACGCTCGCGGATGGCTTTGATAAATCCGATAGAATTTACCGCGTGAGCCTCATAGCCCTCACTTACAAGTCCAACGAGATCCTTTGTCATAATGCCGTCGTTAAGGGTATCGATGCAAGCCTCTTCGAGCTTATCTGCAAAGTTTACAAGCTCGGGAAGATTGTCAAGCTCGCCTCTCTTACGAAGAGCGCCCGACCAAGCGTAGATTGTAGCCATCGGGTTTGTTGAGGTGTCCTCGCCCTTGAGGTAACGGTAATAGTGACGGGTAACCGTACCGTGAGCTGCCTCGTACTCGTAATTTCCGTCGGGAGAAACGAGAACAGAGGTCATCATAGCGAGTGAGCCGAACGCGGTTGAAACCATATCCGACATAACGTCGCCGTCGTAGTTCTTGCACGCCCAGATGTAACCGCCCTCACTTCTTATAACACGCGCTACCGCGTCGTCTATAAGAGTGTAGAAATATTCAATTCCAAGCTCCTCGAATTTTGCTTTGTAATTGTTATCATAGATATCCTGGAATATAAGCTTGAAGGTCTGGTCGTATTTCTTTGAGATGGTATCCTTGGTAGCAAACCAAAGGTCTTGCTTTGTATTTATCGCGTACTGGAAGCAGGAGTGCGCAAAGGAAATGATCGAGGAATCCTTGTTATACTGACCCTGAAGAACACCGCCGCACTCAAAGTTGTATATCGTCTCTCTGAAGCTTGTTCCGTCGTCGCCCGTGAATACAAGCTCTGCCTTACCCGTACCCTCTACGCGATATTCGGTTGATTTGTAAACGTCTCCGTAGGCGTGACGCGCGATAGTGATAGGCTTTTTCCAGTTGCGAACTGCGGGCTTTATCGAGTCGATAAGTATGGGGGCGCGGAAGACAGTTCCGTCAAGAATTGCTCTGATAGTTCCGTTAGGGCTCTTCCACATTTCAGTGAGGTTGTACTCCTCAACTCTTTGCTTGTTAGGGGTGATAGTAGCGCATTTTACCGCAACTCCGTATTTTTTCGTTGCGTTAGCCGAGTCAACTGTCACTTGGTCGCGTGTTTTTTCTCTTTCGGGAAGGCCCAGATCGTAATATTCGGTTTTAAGGTCAACAAAAGGAATAAGAAGCTCGTCCTTTATCATCTTCCAGAGGATTCTGGTCATTTCGTCGCCGTCCATTTCAACGAGCGGCGTTGTCATTTTGATTTTTTTCATAGTTCAATACCTCCGAACAGTTTGAAAAATATTTTTTAATATACAGATCAATTGCTGTGATTTTTATAGTAGTTCATAAGACAACCGTCAAGGATTATCTCCTTTTCATCCTCGGTAAGCCCCTTGACGTAAAGAGTTATCTCCTTAACCTCGCCGCTTGAGGTAATAACCTTGGCGGGAAATTCCTCGTCTCCGCGGGCTATTTTTTTTCTTATACCCTCGACGAATACGTAATCGCCGCATTCATACGGGAATTCTGCGTTCTCAGCGAGAGTAAAGGGAAGAATACCCCAGTTTATACAATTTGAGCGGTAACGCTTTGTTGCAAATTCGTAGCAGATATTCGCGAAGCCGCCGAGAACCTTTTGGCAGGAAGCAGCTTGCTCACGCGCCGAACCGTCTCCCGGCTTGTTTGCGAATACGCAAGAGCCGAACTGTGTATTTTTGATAAGCTCGTCTGCGTTTCCGACCTTTGAAAGCACGCTTTGAAGCTCGGATATGTCTCCGCCGTTTCTTCGAGCTGCCTCGGTTGCCGCTACTGCTTTGGAGCGTCCGACGTACTCGGGAACTCTGCGGGAAAGCGCAAATTCGGCAAGGCGAAGAGGATTGGAGCGGTAGGATGAGGTTTCTCCCGAGGGAATAAGCTCATCGGTTGTGGTAACGCCGTCACGGATGACTGCCGCAAGCTTAACGAGAAGATTGTCGGTAAGCTCGTACTGCGCGGGCCAATCGGTTATGTTAGGACCTAATATAAGCTCTGCCGAGGGGTCTGCCTTGCCAAATCCGTAGTAAACGCGCTTTTTGTATACACTGCTATCGAAGTGATATTCGTGCGGAGTGTAGTCGTAGTCAACATCGGTAGCGGCAGTAATTATACCGCCGTTTCGAGCTGTAGCCGCAATACTGCGAGCATCCATAAGCGCGACGCCTGCAAGCTGACCCTCGCCGGGCTTTGAGCCTTCGCGGTTGGGGAAGTTACGGGTCGTGTGACGCAGGGAGAGACCGTTATTTGCGGGAACGTCACCCGCACCGAAGCAGGGTCCGCAGAACGACGGCTTGATAACCGCTCCCGCGCTGAGAAGCTCTGCGCTGACTCCTATTTTGGTAAGCTCAAGCGATACGGGAACGCTCGTAGGATAAACCGAAAGAGAAAAATATCCGTTGCCCGTGCTTTGCTCGCGGAGTATTGCGGATGCTTCGTCAATGCTATCAAACATACCGCCCGCGCAGCCTGCTATAATGCCCTGATCCGCCATTATAGAGCCGTCCTCGCGCACCTTTGATACGAGATCGAGATTGCATTTCCCAAACTTTTTGTTTGCCTCTGCTTCGACAGATGCGAGAATTTCCTTTGCGTTTTTCTGAAATTCGTGGATCGTGTATGCGTTCGATGGGTGGAATGGAAGCGCTATCATTGATTCCATCTTGGAGAGGTCGATTTCTATCATAGCGTCATAGTATGCAACTCCGTTGGGGTAAAGACGCTTGTAGTCCTCGGGACGTCCGTGAGCGATATAGTGCTTTTTGGTTACCTCGTCGGTCTCCCAGATGGAAGAAAGGCAGGTCGTCTCGGTTGTCATAACGTCTATTCCGTTACGGAAATCGATGGGAAGATTCTTGACTCCGGGTCCTACAAATTCAAGCACCTTGTTTTTAACAAAGCCATCCTTAAAGGTCGCTCCGACGAGCGCTATCGCAACGTCGTGAGGGCCTATGCCTCGCTTTGGAGTACCCGTAAGATATACGAGAACTACCTCGGGCGCTTTTATATCGTAGGTGTTTTTTAAAAGCTGCTTTACAAGCTCGGGTCCGCCCTCGCCAACGCCCATAGTTCCGAGCGCTCCGTAGCGAGTGTGAGAGTCTGAGCCGAGGATCATTTTTCCGCATCCCGCAAGCTCCTCGCGTGCGTATGAGTGAATAACGCTCTGGTTAGCGGGAACGTATATTCCGCCGTATTTTTTAGCGGCTGAAAGACCGAAAACGTGGTCGTCCTCGTTTATTGTGCCGCCGACCGCGCAAAGCGAGTTGTGGCAGTTGGTCATAGCGTAGGGAATGGGGAACTCCTTCATTCCGCTTGCTCTTGCGGTCTGAATTATACCAACGTAGGTAATGTCGTGTGAAACGAGAGCGTCGAATTTTATTCTGAGGTCGCTCTGCGAAGTGCTTTTGTTGTGCGCGTTAAGTATAGAGTAAGCTATTGTGTTCTTGCGTGCCTCGCCTGCGCTTACGCTTGATGAGGAAGATGGCTTACCGTCTACGAGATAAACGCCGTGTGACGTTAATTTTATCATACTTTAAGCTCCTTTTTTAATAAAACATACAGATATATTATATCGTATCTGTAAAAAAAAGTCAAGGGATTAACATTTTTATTTTCAGATATTGAATTATTTGTTGAAAGATGTTATAATATAGAAAATTTATTAGTTACAGGGAGTTTTTATGAGAGGCTTAGGAACGATAATAAACGTTCTTGCAATAGCTGCGGGCGGTGGGCTCGGCTTGCTTTTTAAAAAGGGGATCAACGAGCGGTTTCGTAATATAATGACTCAGGCATGCGGTCTTGCCGTTGTTTTTATAGGACTTGCGGGCGCGCTTGAAATGATGCTTACGGTAAAGGACGGAGCGATAGTTTCGGGACAGGCTATGCTGGTAGTTATATCGCTTTTGCTTGGCGGACTTTGCGGAGAGCTTATAAATATAGAGAAAAGACTTGATTCTATCGGTGAAAAGCTTAAACGCAAGGTTAAAAGCAAGAGTGACAGTCAATTCGTCGAGGGCTTTGTTACCGCTTCGTTAGTTGTATGCGTTGGCGCCATGGCAATTTGCGGTCCTATCGATGAGGCGCTTACGGGTGATTCTACCACGCTCATTATAAAATCGGTACTCGACTGTATAATAGTTATGGTCTTTGCTTCGGTTTACGGTGTTGGTGCGCTTTTTTCGGCTATAGCGGTAGGTGTCTATCAGGGATTTTTTACTCTTTTCGGTGTACTTATTTCGAGGTTTATGAGCGACGCTCTTATCCTCTCACTTTCGGGAGTAGGCTCGATACTTATATTTGCGGTCGGAGTTAATCTTATAAGACCCAAAACGATAAAGGTAGGAAATTTTCTTCCCGCGCTTCTCGTTCCGATATTATATCAGCTCATAATTTATTTGTTTGGGTTGTGGGGAATAACTTGGTAAAAATATACAAAAAACGACAACTTTTTTTGACAAGGTTGTCGTTTTTTTAACTTGAATTATCTATAGGTTTTTGCTATAATTATTTCAATAAAATCAATGCTTTATTATAGTAAAGGAGAATGGTATGAAGGTTAAAGAAACTTTGAAGAAATATCTGAAAAGATATTTTGTTGATGCCATGGGCGCAATGGCGCTCGGACTTTTCGCATCGTTGCTTATCGGAACGATAATCGGAACTGTAGCAGGCTACGTTGCCAAGGTTGACAGTCTTGCGTGGCTCGCAAGCTCAATGAACATGATAGCGAGCGCGGCAAAGAAGGTAGCGGGCGCGGCAATAGGTGTTGCTATAGCGCACAAGCTTGGCGCGCATCCTCTCGTTATTTTTTCGGCAGCTGCCGTAGGACATCTTGCCAACGGAATGGGAGCGATATTCAACGCAGAAACCGGCGCTATTATTAAATGGGGCGCAAGCGGAGCTGCAAGCACCGCGACCGAGACCTTTTACAGCGCAGGACCTGCGGGCGTATTTTTTGCGGTTATAATTGCGGCGGAGATAGGAATGCTTGTTTCTAAGAAGACTAAGGTAGATATACTTGTTACTCCTCTTGTGACCTTGACCGTAGGATTTATAGCGTCCTTTGCTTTCTGTCCCGCTATTGCTTACTTAATGTATTATCTCGGAATGTTTATAACCGTTGCGACGGCGTGGGCGCCTCTTGTTATGGGTATTATTCTTTCGGTTGTAATGGGTGTTATACTTACACTTCCCATTTCGAGCGCGGCTATTTGCGGCGTAATATTCTCACCGTCGATGCAAGTGCTGATGGCGGAAAAGGGCTTAGAGGAAGCATTTCTCCTTGCGGGCGGCGCGTGCGTTGCAGGCTGCTGCGCGCAGATGGTTGGATTTGCCGTTGTAAGCTTCAGAGAAAACAAATGGGGCGGAATCGTTTCTCAGGGACTCGGCACATCGATGCTTCAAATGGGTAACATAGTTAAAAAGCCTATTATTTGGTTAGCGCCGACACTTGCGTCAGCTATAACCGGACCTATTTCAACTATGATATTTAAGCTTAAATGCTCGGGCATTTCGGCAGGTATGGGTACGTGCGGTATGGTAGGACCTATAGGTGTTATCACTTCTACCGAGTGGACTCCTATGATGTGGGTAGGACTCCTGCTTGTTTGTATAGTGCTTCCCGCAATTTTCTCTATTGCGTTTAACGAGCTTTTCAGAAAGCTTGGTTGGATAAAGACCGGGGACATGCAGCTTGAAATGTAATTGTTTATTAACAAAAATGCGAAATTCCACGGAATTTCGCATTTTTTTGTTGACTTTTTAAGCGTATTTTGGTATATTATAATATGTATGGCTTTTAAAATTAAGGAGAAAAATATGGAGATCTTGTACGAGAGCTTTTTAGAGATATTTAACTTTGCGGACGGCGGTTGGAAATATATCGTCATGTGGGCGATAGGAGGACTTTTGATATTCCTTGCGATAAAGAAGGATATGGAGCCTACGCTTTTGTTGCCTCTTGGATTTGGAACGATAATGGTGAATCTTCCTTTTTCGGGAGCTATAAATCAGGCGATCGAGGGAGTTGTTTCCGAGGGACCCTTGAGTACGCTGTTTGACGCGGGTATCGCAAATGAGCTGTTTCCGTTGATACTGTTTATCGGTATCGGCGCAATGATAGACTTCGGACCTGTGCTGTCAAACCCTAAGCTTATGCTGTTCGGCGCGGCGGCGCAGTTTGGTATATTCTTTACCTTCTGTTTGGCATGCATATTCTTTGACGTAAAGGATGCGGCTTCGATAGGTATAATCGGCGCGGCAGACGGACCTACGGCAATAGTCGTTGCGCAAAGACTCGGCTCTAATTTTACGGGACCGATTATGGTGGCGGCTTATTCCTATATGGCGCTCGTGCCGATAATTCAGCCCCCCGTAATAAAGGCGCTCACCACCAAGAAGGAACGCTTGATCCGTATGCCGTATAAGGCTAACAACGTATCAAAGACCACGAGGATACTCTTCCCGATAATCATTACCATCGTTGCGGGAATGGTTGCTCCGTCGTCGGTAGCCTTGGTAGGATTTTTGATGTTCGGTAACCTGATACGCGAGTGCGGAGTGCTTGATTCGCTTTCCGAGACCGCGCAAAAGGTGCTTGCAAACCTCGTTACTATTTTCTTGGGAATCACTATTGCAACGCAGATGCAGGCAGATAAATTTCTTCAGCCCGCAACGCTTCTTATTCTCGGACTCGGACTTTTCGCGTTCGTATTCGATACCGTCGGAGGCGTGCTCTTTGCAAAGTTCCTGAATCTCTTTATGAAGGAAAAGATCAATCCTATGATAGGCGCGGCGGGAATTTCCGCATTTCCTATGTCAGGACGCGTTGTGCATAAGATGGGACTTAAGGAAGATCCGCAGAACTTCTTGCTTATGCATTCGATAGGCGTAAACGTCTCGGGTCAGATAGCGTCGGTCATCGCGGGCGGCTTGATACTTTCGTTCTTTGCGTGAGATAGGAGGTAATTGATATGAAAAATTTGTTTAGCAGATTTGCGCTTAGCGCAGAGGAATCGGCTTCCGAGAGTATTGAGGCTGTTGTTGAAGGCTTGAAGAGCTCGGTTGAGACCGAGGAAGCCACCGAGGCTCTTGCCGATATGTCTATAAAGTGGCATCCCGAGGAATTTTTGCCTAATCTTAAATTTATGGGCATAGGAATGCTTTGTATATTTATAGTTATAGCTGTTATAATTCTTGCGATATATTTGACAAGCTTTTTGACTAACCGTTCGGGTAAAAAAGAAAAAAAGTCTAAAAAAGGCGAATAACACAAGTCCTTGTAAATTCACTTAATAAAAAACAAAGCCCTTTTTGATAAATTTTCAAAAGGGGCTTTATTTTTTTTCGTTTTATGATATAATATAACGTGATACTTTCGGTAATTAATGCAGACATAGGAGAGAGAAGATGCGCGAGCGTAAGGAAAAGGCCAAGCGGATGCTATCGGATAAGCAATTTGAGGAAACGAAGCATTATTCAAAAAAATATGCGGCAACGGTTCTTTCAATAATTTCTGCCGTTCTTCTTGTGGCTACTGTTGTGGGCGCGGTGCTTTTATATGAATATATTGATGACCTTGAGGCATTCGCTAAGGAAAATATAGTTGGCGGTTCTATTATTTTTTCTGTAATTTGCGCGGTGCAGGTAATATTTGCGTTTATACCTGGAGAGGTCGTTGAAATAGCCGCAGGAGTTCTTTTTGGCCCTTGGTGGGGAACTCTTTTCTGCCTTGTCGCCGAAACTCTTGGAAGCGTTATAGTTATTCTTCTTGTCAGAAAATTCGGCAGGAGACTTGTTGAGTCGCTTTATCCGAGAGATAAGATAGACTCTTTGCCGATACTTAGTGACAGTAAAAAACGAAACGCCTTTATATTCTTGCTTTTTGTAATACCCGGAACACCTAAGGATTTTATTACTTATATCGTCGGTCTTACCAAGATCAGTATACCTATGTATATCTTGCTGACCTTTTTCGCAAGAATTCCGTCAATAATCACATCGACCTTTGCAGGATCCTCTATCGGTGACGGAAAGCTTTTTCAAGCCGCTATAATTATGGTCATAACAGCGGTTGCAAGCGGAATAGGATATCTGGTTTATCTGTACATACAGAAAAGACACGCTAAAAAATCAAAAAAAGAGTGTTCGGAAAACGGTAAAAATCAATAAAAAAGTTTGTTTGTGTAGTTTTCACAAAAAATAAACTTGACTTTTGTACACTTTTACAATTAGTTTATATTTACTTAACATTTTAGACATAATTGGATTGTAGAATGTAGCCGAAGAGAGAAAAGACCTTAAGTACAAGATGACTCTTAACACTGTGAAAGGAATGGTGATTAAATATGAGTATAAACGGAAAATACGTATACAGCGTAGAGCTTGATACTATGCAGGACGCAAAGGATATGGTTTCTATAGCTACAAAGCTCAAGGGAAAGATCCTTTTGAAGAGCGGAACTAAATTTTCTATAAATGCAAAGAGCTTGCTTGGCGTTATTTATGCAAAAAAGCTCAATTGGAGCGATATTAAGCTTATTTGTGATTTTGATTACTATCATGAGTTTGAGAAATTTATAATAACCGAAGACCCCGTAGTAGAGGAGTCCGAGGACTAAAATAAAATCGGCGTGGGTCTTGCCGACACTCTCTCTGTTTAAAAGGTAATAATATTTAAATTATAGCTATGAGGGAGAAGAAAGCTTTTAGCGGAGCTTTCTTCTCCCTCATTTTCAATTTTTAAGGAATTCAGAAGTGTTTGCTTTGCCATACCTTAAACAAAAATACGGGTATATCAAAAAATATTCGCGCGCGCTTGGGCTCTTTTATCGTTCTGTAAAGCCATTCAAGACCTGCGATTTGTATAATTTTTGGCGCGCGGCTTACCTTTCCCGCCCACACGTCAAGGCTTCCGCCAAGACCTATTGATAGCTTTACGGAGTTTATCTGCCTTGCGTTTTTTGTTATCCATTTTTCTTGAATGGGAGAGCCTAAGCATACGAACAGAATATCGGGATGCGAGGAGCTTATTTTTTTTAAGAGCTTCTCATTTTCTTTACCTGATTTTTTAAAATATCCGTGGTGAGTTCCGCAAATTTTGAGCTTAGGGAATAGTGTCTTCAGGTTCTTTTTTGCCTTTTTTGCAATTCCTCTCTCGGCACCGAGTAAAAAGACGCGGTAGCCTCTTTTTTCGGCAAGGGCGAGTAAAGATGAGGCAAAATCAATTCCCGTGATTCTGTGCTTGATATTTCCGCCAAGCATACGCGAGGCAATAAGAATTCCGCTTCCGTCGGGAATGTTAAGGCTTGATGAGTTGAGTATATTTAAAAAAGCGGGAGAAGCGTTAGCTTGCAGGAGCATCCTTGTATTCGGTGTGAAAATTACTGTGGGAATGCCTTTTTTTATTCTTTTGTCGAGTGAGTGCAATATTTCGCTTTCTTTTGACGAGCATATCTTTACCGAGAGTATTTTTTCTTTGCGCATTTTCAGTATCCTTAACTCTGTATTTTTGAAAAATAATAGATGCTTTCTTATTGACTTTTTTCGAGGTTTGCTTTATAATATATGTATATGTGTTTAAATTAACGTTTTGCTTGCGTAAGCAAGAGGAAGGGTGTTAAAAATGGCAAATGAAAAGAAGATGGTTGAGCAGATAACGTCGATGGACGTTGATTTTGCTCAATGGTATACCGACGTAGTTAAAAAGGCTGAGCTCGTTGATTATTCGGGCGTTAAGGGCTGTATGATAATACGTCCCTACGGCTATGCTATATGGGAGAATATCCAGCATGATCTCGACGCGAGATTTAAGAGACTCGGACATGAGAACGTATATATGCCTATGTTTATCCCCGAAAGTCTTTTGCAGAGAGAAAAGGATCATGTTGAGGGCTTTGCTCCCGAATGCGCGTGGGTGACCTTTGGCGGTCAGAACAGACTTACCGAGCGTCTTGCCGTTCGTCCTACCTCGGAGACTCTTTTTTGTGAGCATTATAAAAATATAATTCATTCCTACCGCGATCTGCCAAAGCTTTATAATCAGTGGTGTAATGTGGTAAGATGGGAAAAGACTACGCGTCCGTTTCTGCGTACCTCAGAGTTTTTGTGGCAAGAGGGACATACTATGCACGAGGATGAGCAGGGCGCTCGTGAGGAGACCTTGCGCATGCTTAAATGCTATGAGGACTTTTACCGTGAAACTCTTGCGATTCCCGCGGTTACGGGAAGAAAGACCGAGAAGGAGAAATTCGCGGGCGCGCTTGAGACCTATACCATTGAGCCTATGATGCACAACGGAGTTGCGCTTCAGGGCGGTACCTCGCATTATTTCGGCGACGGCTTTGCCAGAGCGTTTGATATAACATATACCGACAGAGATAATAAGATATGCTATCCTCATCAGACCTCGTGGGGCGTTTCCACGAGAATGATAGGCGCTATTATCATGACTCACGGAGACGATAACGGACTCATTCTTCCTCCAAAGGTAGCTCCGATACAGATCGCTATAATTCCTGTAGCTCAGCACAAGGAGGGCGTTCTTGAAAAGGCAAATGAGCTTCGCGAGCTTCTTTCCGAGAAGTTCAGAGTTAAGCTTGACGACAGTGATAATTCTACGGGTTGGAAGTACAGCCAGTATGAGATGAAGGGCGTACCGCTCCGTCTTGAGATAGGACCTCGCGATATCGAAAACAATTCCTGTGTGCTTGTCAGCCGTGTAAGCAGGGAAAAGACCTTTGTTTCTCTTGACAATATCGTTGAGGAGATCGAAAAGGCGCTTCAGACTGTTCATAACGAGCTTTACGAGAGAGCGAAGAAGAATCTTGCCGAAAAGACAAGCGTTGCTCTTTCTAAGGAGGAGTTCTTGGATATTGCCGAGAACCGTTCGGGCTTTATTAAGGCAATGTGGTGCGGAGATTCGGCTTGTGAGGATGCGCTTAAGGATGAGACGGGCGGAGTTAAGTCGCGTTGCATACCTTTCGTTGAGGAAAAGCTTGGCGATGTATGCGTATGCTGCGGAAAGCCCGCAAAGCATATGGTCGTTTGGGGCAGACAGTATTGATTTTAAATATATGGCAGTTGCGCTTTTGCAGCTGCCATTTGAGTATTAAAGTTAATTTGTATGAAGGAGGGCGTGAGAGTGAGATTTTTCAGAGGCTTATGGGACAAGCTGCGACAGGTTGACCCCACGCTCTTTTTTTGCACGCTTATTCTTTCGGGTATAAGCTTGCTCACTATATTCGGAGCGGTTGATAACTTTGGACGCAGTAAGCTCGTTATGCAGAGCGCCATGGTCGCGCTTGGTACGGTCTCGATATTTTTTATGGCGAATCTCAATTATCGCTTTTTAGTTGACCGTTTAGCAATAGTGTTCTTCGTCGGCTCGGTTCTTATACTTCTGATTACGCTTATATTTGGAAGTACGGGCGAAAATATGGAAACGGCAAACCGAAGCTGGCTAAATATTCCGTTTGTAAATATAGCGATCCAGCCATCTGAATTTGTAAAGCTTGCCTTTCTTTGTACATTTGCCAAGCATCTTGATAGCGTTAAATCAACTATTAACAAGCCCAAAACGCTTGTTTTTGTTCTGCTTCACGCAGGCGCTATCGCGTCGCTTATTCTTCTTTCGGGCGACCTTGGCGTTTGCCTTGTTTATTTTGGTATAATCCTTGTAATGCTTTATTGCGCAGGGCTTTCGGTTTGGTATTTTATAGGCGTTGGGGGCATTTTGCTTTTAGCGTTTCCGTTTTTGTGGGATTTTTTGCGTACCGATCAGCAAAACCGAATAATTTTTGGATTTAATCCCGAGCTTGACGTTGAGAATGTCGGAATGCAGGCATTGATGAGCCGAGATACGATTGCCGCGGGCGGATTTTTTGGGCAAGGCTTGTTTGGCGGAAAGCTGTACGAGGACCTGCCCGCGTCGCATACAGATTTTATTTTTGCTACGGTTTGTGAAAAGTTTGGATTTCTCGGCGGCTTTATCGTTGTGGCAACTCTTGTGATTATGGCGTTTCGTCTTATCTTTATAGCAGTAAAGTGTAAGGATGGCGTAGGCAGACTTATATGCGGAGGGATCGCCGCTATAATTATATTGCAGACGGCAGAAAATCTGTGGATGTGCATAGCAGCCGTTCCCGTTGTTGGAATAACCCTTCCGTTTCTCAGTTACGGCGGTTCTTCTATGCTTGCTATGTATCTCCTTATAGGTCTTGCGCACAGTGTTTCGGCTAAGGAAAGAAGAATGATATATAAAAAATAAAAACGAACGTTTTGGCAGAGATCAAAGCGTTCGTTTTTCAGTTTGTTTTTCCCAAGAATTCCTCAAGGGTAATTTTGTCCTCGTATATTATTTCCGAGGCGTAAAGACCGACAAAGCGATAGTGCCACGGCTCGTAGCTATATTTTGTGACGTCGGTTTTGTCTTTGGGGTAGCGGAGAATAAAGCCGTATTTGTAAGCGTTTTTTGACAGCCATTCAAACGCGGGAGTATCCTCAAAGCTTTCGTTAAGCTCTTTATGCTGACTGCTTTCTTCAACAAGATCAACGCAAAGCCCTGTGTGGTGCTCGCTTTTTCCCGCGGGTGCCGAGGTGAGAAGGATCTCTTCTTTTGCCTCATCATATGAGACGTCATATTCATTAAGATAATTGTCTATGTATCGCTCGTGGAGACCTTCCTGATAGCTAAAGGAGCGATATGCGCTTGAAACAAGAATTTTTTCTTCATCCTCAAGATGCTTGTTTGCTTCATTAAGCATTGCGATAAGTGCAAGCGCGGCGGTTTCATTGAAAAAATCGTTGTTGTAATCTCCGTTTAGATTATCTGCAAGAGGGCAACTCAGGGAGGCAAGAGATACGAGTCCGTCGGTGTTTATTTCCTTTTCGTCCATGGGATTGGATTTATTTACAAGCGTAAGATTTGACAAGCAAATGGCAGACGCCGTTTTTTTGTCTATGGCGGATGAAGGATAATTGGAAAGATGAACGTCGCTTGCGTATTCAAAGCAATCGGCGGAGAAGGAGATCGGCACGTCAGAGCCGTTATCGTAAGAAACTTTATGTATCGTAACCTCGTTAGAGCTATTTATCCGCACGATCATTCCAACGCTTCGGTTGTCCTTCTTGAAGGAAAATAGCTTTTCGATAAAACGGAAGGGAACGAGACATTGCCCGTCTGATTTTTCGGTAGCGGCTATTATTTGAGCCTCACCGCCGACCTTGACGGCTTCTCCGTTTACCGTGGCTACTGTTTCACCGTTGACAAATCTGACGTACGTGCCGTCGGGACAAGTGAATTTCATTCTGTTGGAGCTTCCGCTGACTATAAGCCCTGCGTAATCGGCTATAGAGCGTAGATCAAAGTAAAATTCTCCGTCTATATTCGCTTTTTTATATTTTATTTCATAGGGGTCGTTCTCACCTACGCTTACTTGATAATTGGCTGTCGAGGGGGCGTTTTGCGCCTGTATTATGAGAACTGCGGCTATAGCGGCTATTATTGCAATGAGAAGCACGAGTGTAAGTGTAACAAAGAGGACCTTCAGCTTGTGCTTTTTTGCGTATCGTTTTGCCTCTGCCATATCTGATTGGTCGTATGGATCAAGCTTGCTTCTGTCGATGCCCTTACGCTTGGTAGCGCGTATTATTCTTTTTTCTTCTCTCGTGAGAGGTCTTTGAGGCTGTTCGTCAGATCCTGAGGTGCTTTCGCCGTTTAACGAGTCAAGCTCCTTATTTTCAAAGTCGGATTGAAATTCTTTTTTCTTTTTTTTCATATTTTCCCTCTGAATTGCCTATTAAGGCTTGTTTTCAATGATTATAAAAAACGGGGAGGTCGGCGAGTTTAAAATGTTTACCCGTGTTGCGCAGACCTTGTATCTGGATAGCGAGGAGAGATAACTGCAAATCAATTTTCCTTCCTCCTCGCCCTCGGCGTGACCGGGGTATACGGCAATAAGAATTATAGCATCACGATCCATAAGCTCTATAGCCGCTTTTATCGCGGGCAGAGTAGTGGAACGCATGGTGGTTACGGTTTTATCACTTCCGGGAAGATATCCGAGATTGAACATTCCCGCCTTTATCGGCACGTCTACGTATTTTTTTACGTTGTGATGCGAGTCAAGAATTAAGGTATAGTTATCGGGACAGCCGACATTTTTCAAATGCTCCGAGGTTGAGGCAAGAGCCTGCTCCTGAACATCGAAGGCAAAAACATGCCCGAATTCTCCGACTGTTTTAGAGAGAAATTCGGTGTCGTGGCCGTTTCCCATTGTAAAGTCAACGGCAACGTCGCCCTCTTTAAGATGAGTTAATATAAAATGCTTTTGAAGGTCTAAAAGGTCTATCATAGGTGCTTCCTTAGTTTTATTTTTATTGATTGCTGCCTTGAGGCTTTTTCTTTTGCGGAGGGTGGTGGAGATCACTGCGCAGAAATTTCATCGAGCGCTCAACCGAATCCTTTGACTCGTACCAGGGCTCATCCTTGTAGCGATAATCAAATTTTTTGCAGAACCAGCTTACATCCTCCCCAAGCTTTTCGAGATATGCGTCTTGAATGGATAGGGCATCCTTTTCAAATTCCGCATAGCTTTTTTTATCAAGCTTCTTTTGCGCGTATTTGAGCATTCTTGAATAGTGGGGTAGGCAAAAATAGGGCTGTGAGAGGAGCTTTGGACGAAAATCCTCGTCGGTATCCCAGAGAATTACCGCGGTCTCTATCATGTGCTCAAAATTGAATTCTATCCTTCGGCAGACAAAGCAGGTGCTATCAAGCTTATCTATCCGCTTAATTGCCTTGTCGCTTCTTTTTGTAAAGGCATTTCCCGCAAGGTCTTTCTTTAGCTCGGCGAGATGGCTTTCGAGTGTAAGCGCCATGCCAAGTCGGTTTTTGCGCGTGAACATCATATCGTAATGAGTTCGGCAAAAGCCCTCCTCGTTGGTTTTTATTCTTACATCGGGCTCCATCATAGATGCGCCGAGAATAAGCTCGAGCTGGTCGTCCTCAAGCTTGTTATAGAGAGCGCAGAAGGGGCAACCGCAGGATTTGTCGGCGGCGGATTCCTCAAACGCCTCGTTTACGGGTATAGTGTAGATATTTTCCATAATTCTCTCCGAATAAATGTCTTGAAAAAGAAGTCGATATATGTTAAAATATAATATATTAAAATTCAAGGATAAAAATATGATAACTGTTGAAAAATTAAAAATAACCGAGCTTTGCGTCGGTGATGCTCCAACCGTCAGAATTGATGGTGCCCTGCAGCTTGATATAGGAAAGATATTCGATTGCGGTCAATGCTTTCGCTTTGACGAGGTGGAAAATTCCTTGCACGAGAAGGAGTTTTCGGGGGTTGCGTATCAACGCTTCGTTTCCTTTGCTCAGGACGGTAACGTGCTTTATATTTACGGAAGCACGCTTGAAGATTATGAGCTTATATGGAAGCGTTATCTGAATATAGAGCGGGATTATGCTCTTATCGATGCCGATATATTGAGTCACAGCTCAAATGAGGCTCTCGCGCGTGCCGTTGAATACGGGCGGGGAATAAGGATACTCTCGCAAGAGAGTCTTGAATGTGTGATTTCATTTATCATATCGCAGAATAACAATATTCCCCGTATAAAGAAGATCATCGAGGCGCTTTGTCTTAAGTGCGGTAAGCCTATTGAAATCGGCGAGGAGATGAAAAAGCATCTTTCGGGACGCTCGTCGCTCTGTACTTTTCCCGATGCTAATGCGATATATGCTCTTGGTGAGCAGGGGCTTTATGAGTTAAAAATGGGCTTCCGCGCAAAATATGTATACGATGCTGTTGAGAAAATAACGGGCGGTAAGCTTTTGCTTGACGATATCCGTTATGCGAATAGCACCTATGAAGCAATAGAACTGCTTTGCGGTGTAAAGGGAATAGGTGTAAAGGTTGCGTCCTGCGCTCTGCTTTTTGGCTTTGAGCGGTATGACGCGTTTCCCGTTGACGTCTGGATGAAGCGCGTCGGTGAAAAATATTTTCCCGAGCAAAAGGAGCTTTCGGGAAAAAGCTTCGGTGAATACGCGGGAATCGCTCAACAGTATTTGTTTTATTATGAAAGATACACCAATATTTAAAATATGGACTGTCTCACTTAAGATTTTTTCTGCCTTAAATGAGACAGTCCTTTTTTGTTAATATTTGTCGCTGTTGTCCTCGGGAACGACTGCTTCAAATGCTTTGATAGCGCACTCTATCATGTCGTCGGTAGGCTCCTTGACCGTTAATCTCTGCAACCACATACCCGGGGCGGAGATTATACGGGTAAACAGATTGTCGTGTCTGCCCGCAAGCTTTATAAGCTCGTATCCTATTCCCATTGTAATGGGGAGCAAGCAAAGCTTTATGAGCGAGAACAGAAGCTTGTTCGTGGGCTCGGGATTGCCTGTTATTGCCATGTATATAGGATCTATGCAAAGACCTATTCCGATGCTTACGATCAGCATAAGAATAAGGAATGAGGTTCCGCATCTGGGATGAAAACGACGTTGCTTGCGAACGTTTTCAACGGTAAGCTCAAGACCTGCCTCGTAGCAGAATATAGTTTTATGCTCGGCTCCGTGATACTCAAAGGTCCTGCGAATGTCCTTCATAAGACAAACGAGAGCCATATAAATTATGAGTATGAGTATTTTGAGGATGCCCGCAAATATTGGACGCCATACCGTTGAGTTGGGCAGCGGATCGGACGCGAGTCCCGCAAGAAAATCGGGAAGGAATATGAATAGCACGAGGGCAAGAGCTACGCCCAAAACACCCGCTATCACGGTTATTGCGGTAGTTAATCCCGAGGACTTTTTCTTCTCGGGCTTTACGTCGGATTTTTCCACAGCGGGTTCTTCTGCTGCTGCCACGTCTTCTGCATCAGCGTCTTTTGCTTCGGCTTCCTCTGCAACCGTTTCCTCGGCAATTGCTTCCTCGGAAACAGTCTCATCGACAATTGCTTCCTCGGAAACAGTCTCCTCTGCAACCGTTTCCTCGGCGACAGTCTCCTCGGCAACAGTCTCCTCTGCAACTGTTTCTGCAGAGGCGTTTTCCTCTGTAGGAAGCTTTCCTTCTTTTTTGGCTTTTTTAGCTGCTTTTTTGGCGGCTTTTTCCTTTGCAAGCTCTTCCTCAATTTCTTCAAGCCCCGAGATCTCTGCGGAGCGCATAAGAGCTTTATAGCCTATTATCATGGAATTTACAAAATTGTAAACTCCGCGCGCTATCGGAATTTTTGTTATGAAAGGACGCTTACCCTTTGCGATATCGGTAACCTCAAGAACTATCTCGCCCTGCGGATTTCTTACCGCCATAGCGGATTTCTTCGGACCGCGCATCATAATGCCCTCCATAAGCGCTTGACCGCCGATCGAGGTCTTTTTTGCGCAGGCTATCTTTTTTTCCTGCTCGGATATTTTTTCTTTGTTTTTCTTTTTCATATATTATCTCCGTATTTTACCAAAGTACAGGGGTTTGGCTTGCATCGTAGTGCCAGAAAGCTCCGCTTTCCTCGGGCTTGGATTCCGAGTAAAAATATACCTTGGCTTTTATAATTTCGCTGTTGTTTGACTCTATATCCAACGCGTCGAATTGTGCCTCGGTTCCCTTGAAGAAGATTACCGAAAGGGCAGAGTCAAGAAATGCTCCGTCCGCTATAGTCTCAAGTGTGCTTGGAAGCACAGCAGCCTGAAGGGAAGTACATGAGGAGAATGCGTTTTCATCAATGAGGGTAACTCCCTCGGGGATATCCGCCATTTCAAGCTTTGAAGCACCGAAGAAGCAACGGTAGGGAATAGTTTTAAGTCCGTCGCCGAGCTTTAAGTGCTCTAAGTGGGAGCAAGCCTCAAACGAGGACTCGCCAAGAGTGCTTATTGCGCCCTCGAACTCTAAATGAACGAGGTCTATGTTCATAAACGAGCCCTTTCCGACTGTTTTTACGGTGTCGGGAATTATAATATGGCTTGCGTGGGCATCATGGATAGCAGCCATTGCTCCATCGGTAAATCCTACCACTGTTTTTCCGTTTATCTTTTCGGGAATTCTAAGACTTTTTATGCTTTTTTGCGAAGCGAATCCCGAAATCAGAATTTCATCGGGATTTTCTGCGGGAACAGTGTTAAAAAGAGAATTTGCTGAGATCCAAAGCGCGTCAATGGTTATATCCTCTGTTATAGGATTGAATTCAAAATCCCATTTTGTGTTGTCATACTGCCAATATAAAAATATATAGTTGTCGCGCGTAGGCGGTGTAGGCGCGGTCGCTTTTTGTCCGTTTCTTACTTCAATGTCGGGAATATAGGTTCCGCCGTTTGAGTTAAAGGTTACGGTGTGAAGATCTGAGTCGGTTTCTTTTTTGTTTTCCGAGTCTTTTTTACAAGAAGCAAAAGCGACCAGAAGTAACGCTGCGACCGACAGTAAGCATAGTGCTCTAAAAAATATTTTTTTCATAAAAACCTCCGAGCATATTCATAGATATTATATAATAAAAATGATGCTTTGTCAATAAAAAGAGGAATTCTTAAAGCTCAGTTTTTAATTTGTTTACAAATGGGGGAAGGTTTAAGCAAAGATAAAAACGGCCGTCTCTTTAGCGTAGTGCCCTTAAGGACACTACGCAACGAAATAAATCCCTCGCGGGATTTGTGAAATGCACTTCGTGCGTGAAATACGCTTCGCGTGTGAAATGCGCTGCGGCGCGTAAGGGGATTTATTTCATTTCACATTGCGATGAAGGCGCAATATTTCACAATTCACGAAGTGAATTATTTCACGTTTTGCGCAAGCAAAACATTTCACTATACGCATTTGTGTCTACGAATGCAGTGCTTGTCAAGAAAAGAGGACAGAGAGTGCCAAAACATTCTCTGTCCTTTTTCTGTCGGTAGGTAATGTATTCTATTCAATTTTGAAAACTGTCCTTAAGAGTACACACCTTTTTTGAGCGACCGTTTTTGACTTTTGCTGTTTTAATTTTCAACGGGTACTTTTGCGAATGAAGCACCGTATTTTTTTACGTTAAGCACGGTTTCACCGTCTATTTGAAGGGTTCGCGGCTCGGAAAACTCAACGGTTATTTCCTTGCCCTCAAGGACTGTTACCTTTTTATCCTTTTTTACGTGCTCGCCCTTGAAAATAGAGGGAAATATCATAAGCGTCTGGAGACTCGAGGTGTCATGGAATATCATAATGGAAAGCGTTTGGCTGTCGTTGAGTCTGTTTTGATTAGGCGTAGGCATCATACCGCCGCCGTAGTATCTTCCGAGCATAGTCGGAGCTATCCATACTTTCTTGAATTCATGCTTGACACCGTCGACCGTAACGGTCGCGTCGGTGGGCTTATAGTGAAACAGAAGCCCCTTTATAGCTATTTCGGTATAGTTTATCGGTTTATTTGATTCAAGACGAAGCTTGTCACCTACTTCGCAGCAATATCCGTCAATTCCGTAGCCTATACCGTTTATAAATTTATATTCCTTTTCGTTTACGGTGCAAAGAGGTAAATTTTTTATGTATTCATCGATACAGGTTATCCCGTCCGCGGGGGCATTTATATCCCGACAAAAATCGTTGCCGCTTCCGCAGGGGTAAAAGTATATGCTGTTGCTTAGCGTTAAGCTTGATACGTCGTTGAGAAAGCGATTGAGAGTTCCGTCTCCGCCGCAAATAACGATATTTTCACCCTGATGCTCTGAAAAAAAGTCGGCATAGCTTTCTATCTTGGTCATATCCGTTATACTTTGCGCGTTTAATTTTTCCTTTAAGGTTTCTGCTACAGTCGCGCCTTGGTTATTGCCTGAAAGTGGATTGTAAAGAATGGTGTAATTGTCTATTGTCATAACAGTATCCCTCTTGTAGTTTAATTTTCTTTGTGTTTTCTTTTGGGTATTTGCTTGATTGTATAGTTTACGGTACCCCAAAGCATAGTTGCGACGCTGAGTCCCAATGCTATTCCCAAAATTACCTGTCCTGTAGTGGAGAGATAGGTAAGCGATGTCGCGCTGTTACCGTTTAGCAGATGGTACATGGAGTAATAGAGCGCGCTTCCCGGAACTATCGGAATAGCGCAGGGGAAAAGAAATACAACTGTCGGAGCGCGGAAGGCTCTCGCGCAGATCTCCGAAAAAATTGCCATGAAAAGAGAGGAAACAAATGCCGCAAGCAGATGGTTTTCGGGGGACGCAAGAATAACTAACTCATAGAAAATATAAGTAAACGCGCCGCCTATTCCTACTATGGGAAGCTTTTTGAGAGATATTTTGAATATCAGCGCGAAGCCTACTGTTCCTATGATCGCGCTCAGAAGTCCCAAACCCCATTCAGCCCATTGGCTGAAATTTGCGGGAGCTACTTCTGTGTAATGATTTTTTAACAAAAGTATTGATATTGAGTATCCGATCGCGATTATAACTGCGATAATACAGGATTGAACCGCTTTGAGTATTCCCGCCAGAGTGTCACCCGAGAGGAGATCACGCATTGAATTTCCAAGCGCAAGACCGGGAATCAGTATCATTATCGTACCTATCGCTATCATATCCACGTGTTGTCCTATGCCTATCATTACCGAAAGGCAGGAGCATATTCCCGCGGTGAAGGAGATAAGCAGAGTTTTTGTAACGGGGGTCATGAATTTTACGTTTATCCTGTCAAGCAGGGCCATTATAAAGCCGACGAGCGCAGCTGCGAGTCCGTCACGGAGCGATCCGCCGAAAAACATAGCAAAGCCGCTTGCCGCAAAAATAAATCCGATTACGGTTCTCCAGAAGGGATATTTGCGTTTTTGCTTTATTTCAAAGATCTTCTTATCGATTTCATCGAAATCCGGGGTGTTTTTGCAGATATCTCTTGAAAGGCGGTTGTAATATTCGAGACAGCGCAGATGGTTTGAGATATCTGTTATTCTTCGTGACTGCGAGGTGTAGCTTCCATCCGGCATGCGTACCGCGGTTACTATAAGTGACTGTATTGAAAACACCTCGACGTGAGCCGCACCGTATGCCTTGCATATATGCTCGATAGCGTCCTCAACGCGATGGATCTCTGCGCCGCTCTTAAGTAGTCCCTCTCCGATATCCAGCGCAACTCTCGCAAGATTGTCTACCCATGAATCGGAGTGCGGCGTGGCTGTAAAAATATTAAGCTTTTCCTGCGGTTTCAAAGTTTTTCTCCTTAAAAATCTTATAGCAGTGAAACTTACGTAAAAACGTAAATTATATTACAAAGCAAATTGTAGCATATTTTTTTTCTTTTGTCAATTAAAATGAAGCAATTTAGTAAAACAAAAGCCTCTTTGGAGGTTGACAATACCTGCCTTATATGGTAAAATTATTATAGTTGTTACCGTGCGCTCGCGTACGATGGCGTAAATATCGTTTAAGGAGAAATGGTATGAGCATTAAAGATACCGTAGTATTAAAAAAAGGAAAATGGGAGGCGGGAGTTTGCGCTCGTCTTGGCGGAAACGCGATATATCTGCGTTATAACGGCAAGGATATTCTTTGCCCTCTTACCGATGAGGCGCAGTTAGATGTAAATCCTTATCTTCAGGGAGATCCTATTTTGCTTCCCGCAAACAGAATATATCTTGGTAAGTTCAGCTTTGAGGGCGTGGATTATACTCTGCCGATAACCGAGCCGAGAACCTTCTCGCATCTTCACGGAACCGTTCACCGTCAGCCCTTTGAGGTCCTGTCGGTAAGCGATACGTCTATAACGATGAAATATGTGAACAAGGACAGATATGAGGTATATCCCTTCGATTTTGAGATGACCGTTACTTATACCGTTGATGATGAGGGCTTTACTCAGCAGTATGATATAAAAAATATCGACAGCAAGAATATGCCGTATACCTTCTGCTTACATACCACCTTTGTTGAGCCAAAGGAGGGCTTTACGCTTCCTATCGCAAAGCGTCAGGAGCATGATCCGCTTGATATACCAACGGGAAGATATCTTGAGCTTACCGAGCAGGAGAAAAAATATAACGTTTGGTCAAAGTCAAAGGGCTTGCAGATAGTTGGATATTACGAGTCCTGCGGTCACGTAGCGCAGGTTGACGATATCGTTTATACCGTTTCCGATAATTTTGATTATTGGATAATGTACAACGGAGAGGGAGTTTCGGGCTTCCTTTGCGTTGAGCCTCAGGCGGGCAAGGTAAACGGTCTTAATATCCCCGACGGATATAAGGTGCTTGCTCCCGATGAGACTGTTACTTATAAAATGAGATTTACACATGCTTAAAATGCTACCAAAATTTACAATACAGGAGAGAAAAAATGAACGCATACGGACATTTTGTGCAAGAAAAGGAATTTAAGATCACCAATCCCAAGACACCGCGCCCTCAGCTTAACTATATCTGGAACTCAAGAGTTCTTTCGGGCGTTAATCAGAACGGCGGAGGAGTAGGGGCGTACGGTCAGAGAGCAATGGCTTATATCGATCCCGACGGAAAGGGACGTTGCACCGTTATTCGCGACGGAAACCGTTATTTTTACGTAAAAAATAAGGCTACGGGAACGGTATTCAATCCCGGTCTTTATCCCACGCTTACTCCTATTGATAACTATTATTGCATTCACGGACTCGGTTACAGCGAGATTCACGGAGAGTGTGAGGGAATAGGCGCAACTATCCGTATGTACGTAAACGATACCGATCCTTGTGAGATCTGGAAGGTAACTCTTGAGAATAAGAGCGCAGATGCGGCGTCTCTCTCGCTTTACTCCTTTGCAGATTTTGAGCTTGTCGGATATCAGAGATACAGTGACTATAACTCTTATGTTCACGCGGAGCTTGACACCGAGAACAATCTTATTATGTGCTTTAATAAGGCTATGGAGCGTCCTCACGAGTGGTTCAACGGCTTTATAGCCTCAAACGTAGCTCCTACGGCGTTTGAGACCTCGCGCAAGGGCTTCCTCGGCGTATACGGCTCTATAGCTGCGCCCGAGGCTATTTCGGCGGAAAAGCTTGCAAACAATTTTGCGGCTTGCGAGCAGATGTCGGGCGTTATGCAGCACGACGCAGAGCTTAAGGCGGGCGAGAGCATGAGCCTCTATATCCTTATCGGTGACGCTGATGAGATGTCAACCGCCGCGAAGATATGTAAAAAGCTTTTCGCGGGTAATAAGATAGAGGATGATTATAACGCGCTTCTCGCCTTGAAGCAGAGCACGTCCTCAAGCATTTATGTAAGCACTCCGAGTGAGAAGATAAACTGCCTTACTAACTACTGGCTTAAGCAGCAGGTTCAGCTTTGCGCCGAGGTTGGTCGTGATACAGGTAAGGGCTTCCGCGATCAGCTTCAGGATGCGTGGGCGGTTGCCTCCTTTAATCCTCCTCTCGCAAAGGAAAAAATTCTTGAGACCCTTACTTATATGTACAATGACGGCCGTTGTGTTCGCGGATGGCTGCCGCTTGACCATCACGTATATTCCGACGGACCTACTTGGGTAGCTCCTACGATAAATGCTTACATAAAGGAAACAGGCGACGTGGAATTCCTCTCGCATCCCGTAAAATATCTTGATGAGGGTGAGGACACCGTTTGGGAGCATATCCTTACCGCAATGAGATTTGCGTCTGATGACGTTGGTGAGCACGGACTCGTTCACTCCCGCGACGGTGACTGGAACGATTCGCTCAACATGACGGGACTTCTTGGTAAGGGCGAGTCTGTATGGACGTCTATCGCGCTTTGCTACGCGCTTAAGAATACGGCAGAGATGGCAGAGAGACTTCTTGGCGACAACGCTATCCGTGACGAGATGCTCGCGCGCCGCGAGAGAATGATAAAGGCAATAAACGAGCAGGCTTGGGATGGAAATTGGTATCTTGCCGCTATTAACGATTACAACGAGAAGGTTGGAAGCCACGAGGAGAAGGAGGGAAGCATCTACCTTAATTCGCAGACCTGGGCAATTCTTGCCGAGGTTGCTGAGGGCGAGCGCGCGGAGCAGTGCATAGCTTCGGTAGATAAGTATCTTGACAGTGATTACGGTCCGCTCACTCTTTATCCTACCTATACGAGCTTCAATAATAGAATAGGCCGTCTTACGAGCTTTATTCCGGGTATCTGGGAGAACGGAACTCCTTACTGCCACGGCGGTACCTTTAAGGTGGTTGCTGACTGCTTGCTTGGCAGAGGTGACAAGGCTTACGAGACTATCATGAAGATAATGCCTAACAGTGAGACTAACCCCTCAACTCATTCGGGCTGTGAGCCTTATGCGCTTACAAATATGTATTTCGGCCCCGATAACCCACAGAAGGGTAAGACGCTCTTTGCTTGGGTAACGGGTACTGCGGGCTGGATGTTCCGCGCGGTCGTTCAGTATATGCTTGGATTCCACCCCGATTATAACGGATTTACGCTTAATCCATGTATACCTTCCGATTGGAAGGAGGTAACTCTTACCCGCAAGTTCAGAGGCGACGTTTATAACGTTACCATTAAGAATGAAAGCGGAAGCCAGAGCGGAGTTAAGAGTGTAACTCTTGACGGCAAGACTGCTGATACGCATATTTCGCTCGTTGGAGACGGAAAGACACACGAGATAACCGTAATAATGTAAAATTTTATGCAAAAGCGGGAAATATTCCCGCTTTTGTGCTATAATAAAATCAGAAAAGCCGTAAAGGAGGATTTATGGATGAAGGTAACCTTTTTGGGTGCGGCTCACGAGGTAACGGGCTCTTGTACCTTGATAGAGGCAAACGGTAAAAAAATACTTATAGACTGTGGAATGGAGCAGGGAGCGGATATTTATGAAAACCAAGAGCTTCCTTGCCCCCCTGCTTTTATAGACGCTATAATTCTTACTCACGCGCATATAGACCATTCGGGACTTGTTCCGCAGATTGTAGCGCGCGGATATGACGGACCTGTTTTTGCAACCGAGGCAACTACCCGTCTTTGCGATATAATGCTTCGGGATTCGGGTCATATTCAGGAGAGCGAGGCAGAGTGGCAGAGCCGCAAATCTATGCGCGCGGGCGGCGAGGCGGTAGCGCCTCTTTATACCGTTGCCGATGCCGAAAGAGCAATGAAGCAATTTAAGAGCTATGGATATAATAAGCCGATAGAGATCTTTGACGGAATAACGCTTATCTTTTGCGATGCGGGACACCTCTTAGGCTCTGCAAGCGTGCATCTTACACTTAACGAGGGCGGTGAGCAAAGAAGTATTTTGTTCTCGGGCGACCTCGGAAATCGTGCAAGACCCTTGATACGCGATCCGCAGTCCCCGATCGACGCCGATTACGTGGTTATAGAATCGACTTACGGAGATAGAATTCACGGTGAGCGTCCCGATTACGTGGGTCAGCTTACCGATATAATTCAGGAGACCTTTGACAAGGGCGGTAATCTTATCATTCCGTCCTTTGCGATAGGCAGAACGCAGGAGCTGCTTTATCTTATAAGAATAATAAAGGAGCAGGGGCTTGTACGCGGACACGGAAATTTCCCCGTATACGTTGATTCGCCTCTCGCCGTTGAGGCTACGAGGATATATCAGGACGGGCTTTACGAATATTACGACGCTGAAACCCTTGAGCTGCTTAATAAGGGAATAAATCCTATCGATTTTTCAAACGTGCGGCTCAGCGTTACGTCGGAGGACTCAAAGAATATAAATCTCGATCTTTCGCCGAAGATTATAATTTCTGCATCGGGAATGTGCGAGGCGGGAAGAATAAGACACCATCTTAAGCATAACCTCTGGCGTGAGGAATGTACCGTGCTTTTCGTCGGATATCAGGCGGACGGTACGCTTGGACGAAAGCTTGTTGACGGCGCGGACAGCGTAACGCTTTTTAACGAGGAGATAGCGGTGAACGCGAGAATTGCAACGATCGTGGGTATAAGCGGTCACGCAGACAGAGATATGATGCTTGATTGGCTCTCGAAAATGCCGAATAAGCCGAAGCGCGTTTTTGCTAATCACGGAGAGGATATGGTTTGCGAGAGCTTTTCGCAAACGATATACAATAAGCTTCAGATACAGTCCTGCGCGCCCTTTAGCGGAGATGAATACGACCTCGTTGCCGATACATTTACCGCGCTTGGAAAGGTCGTTAAAGTAAGTAAGATATCAGACGGACGCCGTAGGGCAAATATTGCCTTTGACAAGCTTATGGCGGCAGGTAAACGCCTTATGACGATAATCGGACTTTCAAAAAAGACTATGACTAATAAGGAAATGGCAAAGTTCACCGACCAGATACACAATCTTTGCGATAAGTACTCAAAGAGGACAAAAGAATAAGAGTATATAAAATTTACGGGGGGAAGAAAACTTTTTGAAAAAAGGTCGGCAGTGCCGACACCCAAAAGTCGCTCATTGTAATATCAGATTTTAAACTTACACACCCGATTTCATTATGAAGTTGGGTGCGTATTTTTTACTTTTTCACTATTCACTCTTACTTATTACTTCAAATCCCCCCCGCACCCCTATCCTTCAAAAACTTTAAAAATAGGGGACAATAATTATAAATAAAGTGCGCTCGACCAAGAAAAAGCTTGGTCGAGCGCAGTTTTTATCAACTTTAATCTGAAATATTTTTTGCTTAAAAGTTCTTGAAAGATAGGGGGTGTGGGGGAAAGAAAATCTTCTTTCAAGAAGTTTCCTTTCCCCCACTTAAAAATACAAACTAATTATTCAAACAAATCGTTATCTCTGAATTGCAGCTGATAGAGTGATTTATAGGTTCCGTTTGCGGCTATGAGCTCGTCGTGAGTTCCGCGCTCGGTTACTTTGCCGTTCATTATTACGGCTATTTCGTCTGCGTTGCGGACTGTTGAGAGTCTATGCGCTACCACGAGTGTTGTTCTGCCCTTGCAAAGCTCGTCAAGCGAATGCTGAATAAGCACCTCGGTCGTGTTATCGAGTGCGCTCGTTGCCTCGTCAAGAATGAGTATCGCGGGGTCCTTTAAAAACACTCTCGCTATGCTCAGACGTTGCTTTTGACCGCCCGAGAGTTTGACTCCGCGTTCGCCTATCTGCGTATCGTAGCCGTCGTCAAGCGTCATTATATAGTCGTGGATATTAGCCTTTTTTGCCGCCGCTATTATTTCCTCGTCGGTAGCGTCGGGCTTACCGTAAAGTATATTTTCCTTTATGCTTCCCACAAACAAAAAGACGTCCTGCTGAACTATACCTATGCTCTTACGCAGAGAATCGAGCGTCAGGTCGCGGATGTCGGTTCCGTCTATGAGGATCGCTCCGTTTTCCTCACCTTCAATATTATAAAAGCGGGGAAGCAGGTGGCAGAGCGTGGTTTTTCCTCCGCCCGACGGTCCTACCAGAGCAAGCTTCTCGCCATTTTTGAGCTTGAGGCTTACGTTGTGAAGAACCTCCTTGCTTGTTGTGTAGGAATAGGTTACGTTTCTGAACTCTATTTCGCCCTGCACGTTATCAAGCGGCTTTGCGGTCTCTCTTTCGGACTCTGGCTCCTCCTCCATTATTTCAACGAAGCGCTTAAATCCGCTAAGACCGTTTTGATATTGCTCCATAAAGTTGATCAGCGTATTAACGGGACTTATGAAAAGATTTACCGATACTACGAACGCGGTGTAATCTCCCGCGGTTATCTGTCCAAGCGAGAGGAAAACTCCGCCCGCGATAAGAATTATTACATTGAAAACGTCGGTGATAAAGGCTGTCGAGGAAAAGAATTTTGCCATAGCCTTATAGGCTCTGCGAGAGGAGTCAACGAATTCCTCGTCGCCCTTGTTGAATTTTTCGATCTCGCGCGCGGAATTTGTATACGCCTTGGTTACTCGAACACCCGTAACACTGCTTTCGACAGATGCGTTTATCGTCGCGTTGCTCTTTCGTCTGTCGTCAAACGCGCTGTTCATAGCTTTTCTGAAATGCACAGTTACTATAATGAGTATCGGCACGCAGGCAAAAACTATAAGCGTCAGCACCCAGTTTATAGTCATAAGATAGGTAAAGGACAAAATTATCATTACCGAGCTTATAAGCAGATTCTCGGGGCCGTGGTGCGCAAGCTCGCAGACCTCAAAGAGGTCGCTTGTTATTCTTGTCATAATGCGTCCCGTTTCGTTATTGTCGTAAAAGCTGTAGGGAAGCTTCTGAAGATGCGCAAAGAGGTCCTTTCGCATTTGAGATTGCATCTTTACGCCTATTACGTGACCGTAATACTGCACGAAATAGCGTAAGAGCATTCGTATAATGTAAAGCGCAAGAACGATGCATCCCGCAATAACGATTTTTTTATAAAGCCCATTCGGAAAATAATCGTTTAGCATAGTTCTTGTGATTATAGGATAGACCATACCCGTAACCGATATAAGCAGGGCAGCTATCATATCTAAAATAAGCAGCTTTTTGTATGGCTTATAGTAGGAAATAAATCGTTTTAACATTCTTGTTCTTTGTTATCCTTTTCATTTTTTTTTGCGAAACCCAAAAATCATATTGCCTTAAAATGTCAAACGCAAATTATATTATATAATGGTAATTGGTTTTTGTCAATATGTAAAAAGCAGTCTATTCGAGCTTCGAATAAACTGCTTGATTTTTTATTTGATATCTAACTCAGGTGGAATGTCTATCTCGTCGGATACGTATTTTCCATTTTTCTTTCTTTGACGCACGCACTCGGAAAGGAGATATTCTATCTGTCCGTTTACCGAGCGAAAGTCGTCCTCCGCCCAGGCGACTATCGCGTCGTATAACTTGGGGGAGAGACGGAGCGGAACTTGCTTCTTTTGATTATCGTTCATATCAATACAAGCTTCCCGAATTTACCACGGGCTGAGCGTCGCGGTTTCCGCAGAGAACAACTAAAAGGTTGGAGACCATTGCCGCCTTGCGCTCCTCGTCGAGAATGACCGTGCCTTTTTCGTTCAAACGTTCGAGAGCCATTTCTACCATACCGACCGCGCCGTCAACGATCATCTTACGAGCATCTATTATAGCCGAGGCTTGCTGACGCTGAAGCATTACCGCCGCTATTTCGGTAGCGTACGCGAGGTAGGTGATTCGAGCCTCTACTATCTCGATGCCGGCTTCGTTAACGCGCTCTTGAATTTCGTCACGGATACGAGCCGCAACTATTTCACTTGAGCCGCGAAGGCTTCCGTCGTCTGCAATTCCGTCGCCCGTGGTGTCTACTCCCGGGGCTACGTCGTAAGGATATACACGAACTATGTTACGGAGCGCGGTATCGCACTGAAGCGAGAGAAATTCTTTGTAGTTATCAACGTTAAATACTGCTTTAGCGGTATCTACGATGCGCCAGGTTACTGCGATTCCTATTTCAATGGGATTTCCAAGGCAATCGTTTATCTTTTGGCGGTTGTTGTTAAGTGTCATGATTTTAAGCGAGAGCTTTTTATCAACACGCTCGATGGATATCTGACCGGTTGCAGTGACAGTCACAGGAGCAGAGGCGCTCTTGACATCGCCCGATTGATTAAGCTGAGTCTTAGCCGCAGGGTTTATTGCAACGCAGAAGGGGTTGATGGCGTAAAAGCCGTCGCCCTTGATAGTGCCGATGTATTTGCCGAATAAGGTCAATACTAAAGCCTCGTTGGGCTTAAGAACGCGAAGACCGCAGAGCGGGATCCAGAAGATACATAAGAGGATGACCGAGACGATTAAGATAGCGACATTGGTAGTGGCTCCGATTACGACACCGAATGTCGCAGCTATCCCTACGAGTATAGAGAGTATAAGCACGAGCATGCCGTGCTTCTTTTTAGATAAAACTTTTTCTTGCATAATTTTCTCCTTGATGTTTATTTGATATCACAATGATATCACAAAAAATCAAGGTTGTCAATAGGTTTCTGAAAAAATAATAAAAAAGTCTATCCCGCCTGGATAGACTTTTATATTTGTTAAAATATTATTCTGTTTTTGCTATTTTGGTTTTTGCAAAGCTTATGGCAAATACATAGAGCGAGACAAGCGCGCCCGAGAGCTTGACTCCGCGTTCGCCTATCTGCGTATCGTAGCCGTCGTCAAGCGTCATTATATAGTCGTGGATATTAGCTTTTT
>JAFQPL010000090.1 GCA_017411785.1 Clostridia bacterium | reverse complement strand
GCAGGTCATGCAATCGTAGCGCACATGCTTCCTTCCATGGACCCCGTACAACAGATTTCTATTATCCCAAGCGGAAACGCTTTAGGATATACGCTTAATCCTCCTACAGAGGACAAATACAGCGTTTACAAAAACGAGCTTAAAGAAAAGATCGCAATGCTTCTTGCAGGACGCGCGGCTGAAGAAATTATCTTCGGCGATATCTCGGGTGGCGCATCAAACGACATTGAACGTGCTACCGACATTGCAAAGAAGATGGTAACAAGACTCGGAATGAGTGATGTTCTCGGACTTCGAGCATTTGGAAGCGGTCAAAGCGAGGTGTTCCTTGGACGTGATTTCTCAAGCTCTCAGGATTACTCCGACGAAACTGCCGCTATAATAGACGCGGAGATCCACGCTATAATTACAGGTGCTTATAACAACGCAAAGCAGATCCTCACCGACAATATAGATAAGCTCCATTTTGTTGCCGAGTTCCTCTTGAAGAACGAAATAATGGACGGAGAGCAATTCTCTGCCGCTATGAGCGGAAATCCGACCTTTGAGGAGCTTGAGGAAATGACCGAAGCAAAAAAGCGCCGCAGCCGCGAGGAAAACGACAAAAAGCGTGAGCTTGATGCCGCAGAGGAAAGACGCCGCAAGGAAGAAGCCGAAAAGGCAGAAAAGTCCAAAGCTGAAAAAGCCGACACAACGGAAGATTCCAAGGGTAAGGTCGAGCGCGTTAAGCTTTTTGATGATGAGGACGGTACACCCGAGAAGGATGCATCCGACAGCGACGACGCAACCGATGATGCCGATACCGAATACGTCAACGAAGATTCTGATGACGACACCGACGACGATACCGACGACGATACCGATGACGACAACGATGACGACAACGATGACGACAACGATGACGACGATGACAACGGTGCGTCCGACAAAAAAGAGTAATTCGGGCAGCATTAGCCTCGATTAAACACAAAAAAAGCTATCACAAGATTAAAGCTTGTGATAGCTTTTTTATTTAATAATTATTTCGTTTTTAACTTAAGCGCGGGAACTGCACACGCGTAATCTACAAGCGAGTAAAGATCTATAACCGTTCCTTCCTCACTCACCGCTCTCGAATTCTTCTCATTAAACTTTCTGTTATCGCTCGGCGAACGCAACCACCATATTGCATTTCCGTTCTCGGAAGCATAAGCGCCCGTAGCCTTTGCGTAATCGGTAGCTTGCTTTTGTCTTACCTTATCCGCATTTGTATTTGCGGTATTAAAACCGTAAGCAGAATTCAGAGATTCTTTATAGGAAAGCAAAAAGACCTTCTCCTTAGTATTCTCACAAGCATACGGATTAGAAGATATTCCTGTGCTATCAGCGCTGTTATCAACTGTAGTCTCCTCTATAAGAGACTTCTGCGTAGCGGAGAAAGCAGAATTAAAGAATTTATTACCAAGCCAGCTTCTGATATCACTATCCTTGTAAATATTTGAATCCGCATCACACTGCATAGCAGCAATCGCGCTATCGCAAAGAAGCGTTGCTACTCCGTCAGATTCGGAAAGAATGACCCATTTTATAGGCTCGACCTTAAAATAATAAGTCTCCCCGTCCTTAACCTCTGCCCCCGTAGAGAATTTATATCCATTTGAGCAGGCATTTGCAACGACCTTTGCGTAATACGCACCGTCGCTTCCGAGAAAATATCCTCTGCTATCGGTCTGAGTTGAAACCGTAACGTTTGCCGCCTTAAGCTTCTGCGGAAATTCACCAAACAATATATACTTACCCGAGCGCTCAAATGTTTTTATGGAAGATGTCGGTTCTTTTTTCACCGACTCACTCGTATCCTCTTTTTTGTCATTATCTTTTTCACTCTCCGAGGGAATATCTGTTACCGCTTCAGATGAATTAAGCTCAGATGAACCAATTTCAAGCGTATCCGATTCATCAGTACCGCTCTCGCCGCTGCCGCTTTCATTATTTAACGTAGCAGCACATCCCGAGAGCGCGGTCAGAATCAAAAGCATAGACAATAAAAAGGACAGTATCTTTTTCATTTTTCCCTCCGCAAAAGGCATTCAACCATTATTTTTTTCATTATACCACTATTTTTAAATTATGTCAAGTTTTATTCAAAGCATTCCAATTGAAATTCAGTTATTATTTCCCTTATCCGCTCATATATTTTACTACACTATTCAAGGCGTAACAAAGGAGTAAATATGAAGAACCACAAGGCTCAGGGTATATCCAAGGGCTTATACGATGCCGATGTTGAACGTTCCGCCGCGGAGCACGGGCGCAACGTTTTCAGTAACAGAAAGCCAAAAAGCTTTCTACGTTGTTTTCTTGAAAATCTCGGCGATCCCGTAATAAAAATTTTATTAGCCGCACTCGCGGTCAACATTTTTCTCGCCTTTCGAGGTAACGATATAATAGAAACAATAGGCATTGCCATTTCTGTTTTTTTATCAACACTGATCTCAACCCTATCCGAGAGAGGAAGCGAAGCAGCATTCAGACGTCTGGACGCTGAATGCTCTGCCTCAAGCTATCGGGTATATCGAAACGGAAGGCTATGTGAAATAAGCATCGAAGAGCTTGTTGTAGGCGATGTGCTTAAAATAGGCGCGGGTGAGCAAATACCTGCCGATGCATTTATAACTCACGGTAATATAAAGGTAGATCAAAGCATGCTAACGGGTGAAAGCCGTGAAATAAGCAAAGCGTACAGCATGGATAAAACAAAAACTCCCTCCTCAAAAAGCGCAGTCTTTCGGGGATGCCCCGTGCTATCGGGAGAAGCGGAAATAGAGATCTTTGCGGTTGGCGAGGAAACCTTCCTCGGAAAAATATCCGACGAGGTAAAGCTTGACACTCGCGAAAGTCCTCTCAAGGTACGCCTCAGTAAGCTTGCGAGACAGATAAGCATCCTCGGCTACATAGCCGCTTTTTTAATTGCCTTTGCTTATCTTTTCAATATTCTTGTCATAGACAGCGGATTTGAATGGCAGATAATTCTTCAACGCGTTAAGAATACTCATTATATAATAGAAAAGCTCCTCCACGCCTTTATGTTAGGACTTACCGTTATAGTTATGGCTGTGCCCGAAGGACTGCCCATGATGATTGCCGTAATTCTTTCATCAAATATAAAAAAGATGACGAAGGATAACGTTCTGGTCCGTAAGCCTGTAGGAATTGAAGCCGCAGGAAGCATGAATATTCTTTTCACAGACAAAACAGGAACAGTGACCGAGGGAAAAATGAGCGTCGGCGCAATAATAGACTCAGACGCTCAAAGCTATCAGAATTTAAAAAGCTTTAAAAAAAGCTCAAAAAAATGCGCCGAGCTATACCTCGCAAGCGCATATTTTAACACGCTCGCAAGTATATCGGGAAAAAATATAATAGGAGGCAACGCAACGGAAAAAGCGCTCAGCGCATCATTACTTACCTATCCGTTTGAAAAAGAAATAAAAGGCTACACGGTGCTTGAACGGCTCCCCTTTGACAGCGCGCTTAAATATTCGGCAGTAACGCTTGCCGCAGGCAGTGAGCGTCTTATATTAGTTAAAGGCGCACCCGAAAAGCTTTTACCAAGCTGTAAATACGCATATAACAAGAATGGCTCACGCATAGCGTTTTCCTCTGTGGCAAAAGGGATTTTAGAAGCTACATCGCGACTTACAAGCGAGGGAAAACGGATTCTGTGGATAACCGAATCGGAATCAATGCCGCGTGGGCATCAAGGCACACTTACCTTTGTTTGCGCAGTTGCGCTTCTTGACAAGATACGTCCCGAAGCCAAAGCCTCAACCGAAGCTCTGCGAAACGCGGGAATAGGCGTTGTTATGATAACGGGAGACAACAAGGAGACCGCGGAGCATATTGCCCGAGAATGCGGAATAATAAACAAAAGCCGCTCCCTTGTGCTTGAGAGCGCGCAGCTTGCCTCACTGAGCGATAGCGAGTTAAAGCTTAAGCTGCCTACACTTGCGGTGGTAGCGCGCGCATTACCGCAGGACAAAAGCCGTCTCGTAAGATTATCTCAGGAGGAAGGGCTTGTTGTAGGAATGACGGGTGACGGAATAAACGACGCACCCGCGTTAAAGCGAGCGGATATAGGCTTTGCTATGGGCAACGGAACAAGCGTTGCAAAGGAAGCAAGCGATATTATAATAATCGATAGCAACCTATCCTCTATAAGCAAAGCCGTGCTGTACGGGAGAACTATTTTTAAGAGCATAAGAAAATTCATTACCCTGCAGCTCACAATGAACTTCTGCGCAGTGGGAATTTCAATGATAGGGCCGTTTATAGGCTTTGACTCTCCCGTTACCGTTGTGCAAATGCTATGGATAAATATAATTATGGATACCCTCGGCGGTCTTGCCTTCGCAGGTGAATCGCCGATCGCCGACTATATGAAGGAGCCGCCGAAAAAGCGCGAGGAGCCGATACTCAACGGCGCTATGGTCTTCCAGATAGCCTTTTCCGTAATCTTCACCGTAGCAATATTTTTGGCATTTTTGCTCTGCCCCGCGATAACCTCGCAATTCAGAGCCTCAAGCGATAACGCCTATCTCTTGAGCGCGTTCTTTGCGCTATTTATTTTCGCGTCGGTATTTCATTGCTTCAACGCCCGAACAGACAGACTCAAAATATTCAGCAATCTATCAAAAAACAAACCGTTTATATTTATTATGATACTTATTTTAGCGGTCCAATTGATATTCATATACCTCGGCGGAAAGGTTCTCCGCACCGTTCCGCTAAATCCCAAGGAGCTGAAGATCACCCTGCTCGTCGCCCTTTCGGTATTCCCCGCCGAGCTATTACGCAAAATATTCTTGAGGATTATCGGACAGAAAAGTATTTTTTAAAAAGCATATACAGACATAAATACATTTGTAACAGTTATCCGCAAATAACATTTTCAGTCAAAAAGGCTGACTTAACCGCAAAATTAAGTCAGCCTTTGTTATTTTATTAAAATAAATTAAACCACGCCCTGAGCCTTCATTGCATCCGCAACCTTTATAAAGCCTGCGATATTTGCGCCTGCAACGAGATCGTCGCCAAGTCCGTACTTATTAGCCGCAGCTACAGAGTTATTGAAGATGTTCTTCATAATGCCCTTAAGCTTCTCGTCAACCTCTTCTGCGCTCCAGCTGTAACGCATAGAGTTCTGTGACATCTCAAGACCCGAAACTGCAACTCCGCCTGCGTTTACTGCCTTGGAAGGAGCAACGATCACGCCGTTTGCCTTGAGATATGCAACAGCCTCATTGGTGGTAGGCATATTGGAAACCTCAACATAATACTTAAGACCGTTTGCAACCATCATCTCGGCTTCCTTCATATCAACCTCGTTCTGCGTTGCGCAAGGCATAAGGATATCAGCCTTAACGCCCCAAGGCTTCTGCTTCGGGAAGAACTCTACGCCGAACTTATCCGCGTAATCCTCTACTCTATTACGGCAGGATGCGCGCATTTCAAGCATAAAATCTATCTTCTCGGGAGTGCAAATTCCGTCGGGATCGTAAACGTATCCGTCGGGACCCGAAATGGTAACTACCTTTGCTCCAAGCTCGGTAGCCTTCTTAACAGTACCCCAAGCAACGTTACCGAAGCCCGAAATAGCTATGGTCTTACCCTTTATAGAGTCACCGAAATAGTTGAGCATCTCAACGGTATAATAAACCGCGCCGTAGCCCGTTGCCTCGGGACGAATGAGAGAACCTCCGTAAGGAAGTCCCTT
>JAFQPL010000089.1 GCA_017411785.1 Clostridia bacterium | reverse complement strand
GTGTTTGTAAATCTCATATGTTTGTAAAATATCGTTCTTGTGAGTTAATTCTATTAGGTTCATTGCACGCACCTATAAATTCTTATTTATCGATGAACTTATTATATCATATTTCAATCAAAATTTCAACCGCTCTGCCTTTTCTTTGTTTTCCGCAACTTATTTTTAAAGGGGCGACCGATAGCGTGATACTCTTAACAGAGTATCACGCTAACTCTATTCGCCTGCGGCGAGTTCTATTGCTACGCAGTTATATTCGGCTTATGCCGAGTGATATTCGCTTCGCGAGTTTTAGGGCGAATAGAATATCACTGCAAGGCAATGCCTTGCAATATCACTTCCCGTAAGGGAAATATCACTCTTTGCGAAGCAAAGAATATCACTTTATACGAACAAAAAAAGAGAGAATATTTCGGCTCATAAGAACCCGATTTGTTCTCTCTTTTCTGTTTGTTATAAGGGTTTGGGCTTAGCCCATTTGCGTTTGACTAGTCAAATGCATTGCTTGCACTTTTGTCAAAGTAAAAATTCTCCGCTAATGACATCACCCAATAGCACACTTTATTCTAAATTTATCAAAGCTTCACGCGCAAAGCAGGTACAACACCTCTGTAGGAATAATTAGCGTTGATATACGAATCGACCGCACCCGTGCCCGTAACACCGCGAACAGTCATATTTGATTTATCGAAAACTAACGGATCGGGAGCGGGCGAACGAAGCCACCACGCGCTCGTACCGTCCTTTTCGCAATAAATTCCCTGCGCTTTTGCGTACGCCGTGCTCTTCTTTATTCTGAATTCGCTCATTTCCAAGCCATATTGATCATTGACCGCCTCGGCATAAGATAACAAGAATATCTTATCCTTTGTATCAGCGCAAACGTTGGGATTTACCATATGCCCTGTACTGATTACGCTGTTATCAACATCAGACGCAACTATTTTTGCCTGCTCGTCAGTTCCAAAAGCAGTAGCCAAAAAGGTTTCATTAAGCCATTTACGCACCGAGCTCTTAGAATAATTATTATCATACTGAGGCGTACTGCTAAGACTGTCATAGTCAAACTGCATGCAATCAACTATCATGTCGCAAAGTATAAGCGAGGTGCCGTCGGTTGTATTTTCATTAAGCACTGTCCATGATATAGGCTCATATTTAAACCAATATACTGTTCCCTTAAGATAACCGTTGTCATCCTGATAACTGGTTGTATCCGCGCTGCTTCTCAGAACGTATGTGGGACGGTAAGCGGAAAAATATACTCCGCGATACTTTTCTGTACCCTCAACAACGTCGATATACCACATGAAATCTCTTTCAGCCTTATCAACGTTACCCTCTTTATATTTATGGTAATACTTATAAGACGTCCATTTTTGCGCATTAGACTTTGTGGGAAGAGTCCCCGCTTTAGAAGTAAGCGTAGCCTTCAGAGTTGCGTCTGTTACCTCGGATTGAGGATACGAGCCAAATGTGATCTTCTTTCTGGTATCCTTATATTCGTCATCGCCTTCTTCTTCGCTATCCGTATCACTGACCTTATCACTGCCCTCATCCTCGGTTTTATCACTGTCGGAATCGTTACCCTTATTTCCGTCGTCCGCAGAATTATCAGATGATCCACTCTCACCGTTTTCGTTTACCCCGCCGGCTGTTTCATCGGAATCCTGCGAAAGCACATCGCTTTGAGTGCTGTCAGAATCATCAGTCGCACCGTTTTCGCCGACAGATTTCTTATTACCGCACGAAACCATCATACAAAGCACCAACAAAAGCGAAAGTGCAATTGACAAAGCTCTTTTCATCTGTAAATTCTCCTCAAAAATCATTTTATCTTTGGAATTCTTGCAAATACTTTTATAAGTTCAATGCCATCTTATCCTCAACAAGTTCAATGTAAATTATAACACATTCACTCGTCTTTGTCAATATATTTTATACTTTTTTACCAAACACTACGAATGTATTTTAAAACTTTTTTTACATTACGACTACAATACTATTGACATTTTTTTAATGAGATGGTATAATATCCTTGTATAGTCATATCACGTCTCAATATCTTAGGAGGAGCTTATGAATAGATTGCTGATCATTTTTTTGGTTATTATCACCGTTTTCACGGGATGCGCGGCAAATCCGCCGTCGGATATGTCTGACTCCGCATCAGGTAGCGAATCTCTTTTTGCGCAGTTAGACGCCGCTCAAGGAGCTATGGGAGAAAACACCGATCTACAAGGCGTAGATGTCAACACTCTGCCCTTAAGCAACGCATACGCAGCAGAAAAAGATCAGCTTTCCTTTACAAATGTCGACGGAAAAGCCGCTTATACCATAGTCTATCCCGAAAAGACCATAGAAATAATCCACGATGCTGCCGAGGCTCTCAGAGTTGCGCTTAACAACGCGACGGGAAAGAAATTCAAAAAGCACTCCGATGCTACTCCAGGTGATGCCAATACTTATGAGATACTTATAGGCGATACGAACCGCAGTCAGTCAAAGCATACCCTTAAAGAGAAGGAATATTCAATAAAGGTTGACGGTAACAAGATAGTTATTACAGGCGGAAGCTATTATTCCACCGCGGTCGCCGTTAGCAAATTCAAGGAGCTTTTCTCAAAGAGCAAGCCCTACATTGCAAAAGACCTTTCTATAAAATCAGCCCTTAATCAGGTTTATCGCGTAGCCGTTTCAAACAGTGGCGACAAATCTATAGACATTTATGAGCTTACCCCCTTTAACACGACTCCCACGCTTGTAAAAACCTTTAAAAACGTTGGCGCAACGGGACTCAATTTCAGACACACTCAAACAAACGGAGAGGTTGTAGTTTGCGCCTCGGGTACAGAGGTTACAGTATTAAGCTATAGTACAGGAAAGAAAATTTGGTCTAAAACCGGAATAGCATCCAGTGCTCACGGTGCTGAAATTTTGCCAAACGGAGTAGTTGCGGTTGCCTCAAGCACACCAAACACTCTAAGCTTTTTTGATATGAACGGCACCGCAAGCAAAACCTTGGAGCTTGAGGACGCTCACGCGGTTTTATGGGATCCCAAATACGAGGTAGTATGGGCGGCAGGATATACCGAGATACGCGCGTACAAGGTAACGCTCTCAAACGGAACGCTTACCGTTACCGAGGACGCGAGTAAAAGATCCCCCTTTAACAACACCGGCGCTCACGACTTAGCGCCCGTTTACTACGACAAGGACAAAATGTGGGTATCAACCTTTGGTAAGATATACATTTACGATAAAACCACGAAAAAATTCAGCGAAACTATCGACGGCAGCAACGGAATCGTATGCGGACGCAGAGTTAAGGGTCTTGGAAATTTCCCCGACGGCTCTATGATAACTACCTACCCCGATGAAAAAGCCACCTCGCTTTATAGCTGGACCACCGAAAAGCTGAATTTCTACTTTATGTACGAGGGCAAGCTTTACTTCACCCCGATATATACTCCAAACGAGCATTATTATAAGGTGCGTATAGTTTGTACAGATTATCAGTAATAATTATTGCGCATAGGCTTATAAAATGAGCCTATGCGCTTTTTCATTATTTGGTTTTTCAAAAAAGCATAAATCGAACATACCGTTATTTCAAATCGCTCAATCAATACAAATGATCTATAAAATTTTTAAAATCAAGCTGATTTGGCAAAATATATATTGAATATTGAAAATCAGGTATTTATATGATATAATATTTTACAGATACTAAACCTATCAAATCATTTTAATAGCAGGAGGGTAACTATGGCAACGGTAACTATTATCGGTGCGGGCATGATGGGCTCTGCCCTTGCGTTTCCCGCAAGAGAAAACGGACACGAGGTAAGACTCGTCGGAACACATCTCGACAGAGAAATTATAGACACCGCAAAAAAAACGCAACGTCATCCTAAATTTGACCGAGATTTTCCCGACGGAATAAAATACTACCAGATCGAAGAGGTTGATGATGCCATTTGCGGATCGGATATGATAATCGGAGGCGTTTCAAGCTTTGGCGTTGAATGGTTTGGAGATACCATTCTCCCAAAGATACCCTCTCATATTCCCGTTTTAAGTGTAACTAAAGGACTTATCGATACCGAGGACGGAAGACTGCTCACATATCCCGAGGTCTGGGAAGCAAAGCTTGAGGCTATCGGCAAAAAGCTTTCTATCAACGCGGTAGGCGGTCCTTGCACAAGCTACGAGCTGGTTGCTCACGATCAGACAGAGGTCGCATTCTGCGGGCGAGATATGAAAATTCTTGAATTTTTAAAGTCTGTTATGGCTACAGATTATTATCATATAAGCCTTTCAACCGACGTTGTGGGAATCGAAAGCGCGGTAGCACTCAAGAACGGCTATGCACTCGGAATAACGCTTACGATAGGTCTTAATCAAAAAGAATTCGGAATAGACAGCCCCCTGCACTTCAATTCGCAAGCGGCGGTGTTCGGTCAGGGAGTGAAAGAGATGTACAAGCTCCTTGCCTACCAAAACGCGCAAACGCTTGAAAATATAACGGTCGGCGCGGGAGATCTTTACGTAACGGTCTACGGCGGCAGAACACGCCTCGTCGGCATCCTTTTGGGACGCGGACTCAATATCGACGAAGCAAAGGCAGAGCTTAACGGCGTAACACTCGAATCCTTGGTAGTCGCAGAACGCGTAGCGCGAGCTATAAGAGCAGCAGCTAAGCGCGGAAAAGTCAACATAAACGATTTTCCCTTGCTTATGCACGTAGACGAAATCATCACACAGAAAAAAGAAGTGGATATCCCATGGGAAAACTTCACGTTTACCGTTAATTCATAAAAACAGCTATCTAAATTGAAGGGAGAAAACTGTATGAAGCTTGATACAAAGCGAACATTTTTAGTAGGCTTTGCATTCCTCGCTATAACGGCTTTTTGGCAAATGTATGATGGACTCATCCCCAAAATACTCACTGATACCTTTAATCTGAGCCCTACAGTTTCGGGAATCATTATGGCGGCGGATAACGTATTGGCTCTCTTTCTTTTACCGCTTTTCGGACGTCTTTCCGACAAATGCAGATCCCCCTTGGGAAAGCGCAGACCCTTTATTATTATCGGGATGATAGCTACGATGGTTTTGATGATATGGATACCGATAATTGATAATTCTTATTTTGCGTTTCCGTCTTTAACAAAAATAATACTGTTTATAGGAGTTCTCGCGCTTTTGCTTTTGACTATGTCATTTTACAGAAGCCCATCGGTTGCCCTTATGCCCGATATAACCCCAAAGCCGCTGAGAAGCAAGGCTAACGCGATAATCAACCTGATGGGCGCTGTCGGCGGCGTTCTGTATCTGATATTTACGGCGATAATGTATCCCGAAAGCAAGACCTCGGGCGTAGATCACGTAAACTACCTTCCCCTTTTTATAGCCGTAATGGCAGTTATATTTGTCTCGCTCATTATAATGATCTTCTTTGTAAACGAGCCGAAGCTTGCTAAAGCGCAGCAGGAATACGAGGATGCGCACCCCGAGGAAAATCTTACAGAGACTACAGAAAATAACAAAGCCGTACTGCCAAAGCCTGTAAAACGAAGCCTTATATTCCTTCTGCTCTCGGTCGCATTCTGGTATATCGGATATAACGGAATAGTAACCTTTTTCACCAATTTCACGCAAAACGTCTGGGGAGTTGGAATAGGCGGAGCTTCAACCTGCCTTACGATAGCAACGGGAGCGGCGATTGTATGTTATATCCCCGCAGGTATTCTCGCAAGCAAAATAGGACGGAAGAAAACTATTATAGCGGGCGCTCTGCTTCTTGCGTCAAGCTTCCTTGCGGGATTCATATACACGCTTTTCGTAAACACCTTCCACCCCGCCCTTTACGTGCTGTTCGCATTAGTTGGCATTGCTTGGGCTACTATCAACGTAAACAGCTTTCCTATGGTCGTGGAGATGTGCCACGGAAGCGATATCGGCAAATTCACGGGACTTTACTATACCTTCAGTATGGCGGCACAGATAGTAACTCCTATCATCGCGGGCTTCCTTATTGAAAAAATAGACTACAAGGTGCTGTTTCTCTACTCGGCAATATTCGTATTCCTTTCCTTTATCACAATGTGCTTCGTTAAACACGGTGACACAAAAATCGAACGCAAAAAAGGCCTTGAAGCCTTTGACGTGGATTAATGTAGTTAGTTTATAACCAAATTTTTCGTTACCTTTTTTGAAAAAAAGGTAACACCAAAAAACTTTCAAAAAGTTTTTTACTAAAAAATAGTACGCTCGACCGATGTACTACATCGGTCGAGCGTTTTTAAATTACTCATTGATAATTTTAATAAGCAGCTCACGAAGCACCTGCGGATCGCAGTTGCCCTTGAGTTCTTTCATACACTTGCCAAAGAGTGCCATAAGCGCCTTTTCCTTACCGCCCTTATAATCGGCAACCGATTTAGGATCAGCCGCTACAACAGCGCGTATAACGCCCTCTATCTTACCCGTATCGTTGGAAACGATATATCCGTTCTCATTTGCATAAGCCTCGGGGTCTATATCCTCGTCAAACATAGCCTCAAGTATCTTCTTTGCATTAGCGTGACCTACCTTGCCGTCAGCTACGAGAAGAATAAGCTTTCCGAGAGCCTTTCCGTCGATATTCAACATATCGGCGGTAAGCTGTTTTCTGTTAAGAACGTTCATACAGTTAGAAATTATCCAGTTAGCCGACTCCTTAACGAGTCCCGATACCGCGTAAGCTTCCTCAAAGCAATCGCAAAGCGCGCGGCTCTGAGTAAGAATATCCGCATCGTATTCGCTAAGCCCAAGCTCGTCAATATAACGATCCTTCTTGACCGAAGGAAGCTCAGGAAGCGACTTTTTGATACGCTCAAACCATTCATCATCTATGCACACGGGCATTACGTTAGGATCGGGGAAATAACGGTAATCTCCCGCCGTTTCCTTGTTTCTCATAGCAAAGCTCATACCCTTGATATCGTCCCAACGGCGTGTTTCCTGAACAAGCTCCTCGGTTCCGTTCTCAATAGCGTCGATGTGTCTTGCGGTTTCGTACGCAATAGCGCGCTCTATCGCCGAAATAGAGTTCATATTCTTCATTTCGGTTCTGACACCGAGCTTATCACTTCCCTCGGGACGAACCGAAAGGTTTACGTCGCAACGCATAGAGCCCTGCTCCATACGGCACTCCGAAACCTTGGCAAACCTGAGAAGCGAGCGAAGCTGCTCAAGATAAGCAACGACCTCCTCCGCGCTGTTAAGATCAGGCTGGCTTACTATTTCTATAAGCGGAACAGACGTACGGTTAAAATCAACGAGCGTGGTATCTGTCCAATCGTCGTGAACAAGCTTACCCGCGTCCTCTTCCATGTGGATCTGCTTGATTCTTATAAATTTCTCACCCTTTGAGGTCTCTATTCTCACCTTTCCGTTTACCGCAACGGGAGCAAACCACTGCGTAGTCTGATATGCGGCGGGAAGATCGGGATAATAATAGCTCTTTTTATCAAAGGTAGTAACACGGTTGATATCGCAATTAAGCATCATTCCCGCGGTCATTCCCAAGTCAACAACGCGCTTGTTTACCACGGGCAGCATTCCGGGCATACCGCAGCAAGCGGGGCAAACATGGTCGTTCTGTTCTCCGCCAAACTTTGCAGAGCAGGAGCAGAATATTTTTGAATTGGTAGCAAGCTCAATGTGAACCTCAAGTCCTATGACTGTTTCATACTTTGCCATCTCTTAACCCTCCTCTGCTATTTTTGCAAGCTCTAAGAGCGCATTCTCGGAGAATGCGGCTCCAACAAGCAAGACTCCGCCAACGACAACCGCGGGAAGTCCGCTGATATACGCGGGAGCTATATAAGAAGCCTCATCAAAGGATATATACTTATTATCAGCTACGTCCTTCTCGGTATATGCCGTCTTTGAGCAAACGGGCATAAGAACAGCGCCGTAATCCTTAAATATCTCCGCAAAGCGCTCGCAAATAACTCTGCGAACTCTGAGCGACTTATCGTACACAGGCATATAATTCTCGGTTGAGAGTGCCTCAGAGCCAAAGAGTATAGCCGTTTTCAAAAGCTCACCGAACGCCTCGGTTCTGCTATTTGTGTAAAGCTCGTCGATATTAGTATAATTCTTAGTGCGGTAACCGTACTTAACACCGTCATATTTTGATACGTTATTGCAAAGCTCGGCGCACATAAGCGCATTCCATGCGGTCTTTGCGGCAATAAGAACAGAATCGTCTATCGGCTCGACCTCAATTCCCTTCGCCTTCAAAGCGTCAACTACCGCATGTATCTTTGCTCTTGTAGCTTCATCTGCCGATAAAGCAAGAGATTTTGCAACGGCAATTTTTTTAATGCTCTCACGGGGAGCATCGGCGCAAAGACGCTGACATTCGGAGTCGGAAAGACTCGTGCCATCCTTATCGTCGTGTCCCGCAATCGCGCAAAGCAAGCTCTGCGCGTCGGCAACGCTCTTTGCGCTAACACAAACAGTCTCACCCGAGCAAGCGACCGAAACAGTTCCAAATCTTGAAACAGTGCCGTAGGTTGGCTTGATAGCCACTTGATCTGAAAGCGCCGCTCCGCGCAAAAACGAGCCGTTTGCGTCAAGTCCAACCGCGCCGACAGCGTCGGTAGTCTTAACTATCTCGTTTGCGGCAAGAGCAAGATTTCCCTTGTCGTCTGTGACCGCACCAAAATATGAGGTCTCACCTAAAAGTCCAAGCGAAAGCTCGCCTACGTTAGACTTACCTGCAATCTCAAAGCCCGCAGCCTTAAGTCTTGTTACAGCCTCTGCTTCAAAAAGGCTCTTATAGCCCTCAAGCATTTTTGAGCCTGCCGTAGTTGAAAGCTCGGTCGTAAGCATCATATCGTTAAGCACGACCTTGCGAGCCGCCGCATTTTTATTTTCATCAAGATATAATTTCATATTCGCGCCTCCTTATTCAACGAGCCTTGGAACTTGCCAGTATCCGTCCATAGTTTCGGGCGCGCCCGCCTGAAGCTCCTCACGGGTAAAATTCTTTACAACGACGTCCTCGCGAACGACAGTAAGAATAGGCATAACATGCACCATGCGCTCGACGTTTTCGGTGTCAATAGCGCTGCTAAGACTCTCAAGCTCTGCGCTCTGCTTTTCAAAGAACGCAAGAACGTCGCGCTCCTCGGAATCGGTAAGCTTTAACTGATTTAACTTTTGAAGACGCCTTAATATATCACTGTTCATATAAAGCATAAAAGCACCTCTCTTTTTTAATCTCTGACCTTTATGTGTACCTCACGAAGCTGTTGCTCGGTAACGTTTCCGGGCGCGCCCATCATAACGTCCTGAGCGTTTCCGTTAAGCGGGAATGCAATAACGTCGCGAATGGTCTCCTCCTCGGCAATAAGCATTATCATTCTGTCCACACCGGGAGCCATTCCCGCGTGAGGGGGCGCACCGTAGGAGAACGCAGTATAAAGCGCGCCGAACTTAGCTTTAACGTCTTCCTCGCCATAGCCCGCGATCTCAAAAGCCTTTTTCATGATCTCGGGATTGTGGTTTCTCACAGCGCCCGAGGAAAGCTCTACACCGTTGCAGACGATATCGTACTGATAAGCAAATATCTCAAGAGGATCCTTGTTAAGAAGCGCATCCATTCCGCCCTGAGGCATCGAGAAAGGATTGTGAGTAAAATCTATCTTCTTTGCTTCCTCGTTGTACTCATACATCGGGAAATCAACGATAAAGCAGAATTCAAAGGAATCATTTCTGATAAGACCAAGCTCGCTTGCGATCCAAGTTCTCATTTCACCCGCAAGCTTGTTGATAACGGCGGGAGCGTCGCTTATGAAGAAGAGCGAATCGCCCTCCTTGATTCCGCAAAGCTCGCAAAGCTCAGCCTTCTCGGAGTCACTCAGGAACTTCGCGATAGGACCCTTGAACTCGCCGTCCTCAAGAGTGATATATCCGCATCCGAATTTCATTCCGATGCTTCTTGAATAAGCGTCTATAGCCTTTTCAAACGCCTTCTTTCCGTCTCCCTCGCCATCCTTCTTAACAAGATAGTTAGCAACTATACCGCGAACAAGCTTGTTCTTAAAGGGTATAGTCCTTCCGTTGATCTCAACAAAATCGTGAGAAGCAAAGAAGTCGGTAAGATCCTTTATAATAAGAGGATTGCGAAGGTCGGGCTTGTCGGTTCCGTACTGAAGCATAGCGTCATTAAATGCTATGCGGCGGAAGGGGGGCTTGCTTATTTCCTTGCTTGAGAACTCCTTAAAGGTATTGTAGATAACAGTCTCCGCAACCTCAAATACATCCTCCTGAGTTGCGAAGGACATCTCAAAGTCAAGCTGATAGAATTCACCGGGGGAACGGTCCTGACGTGCGTCCTCATCTCTGAAGCAAGGAGCTATCTGGAAATAACGGTCAAAGCCCGAAGCCATAAGAAGCTGCTTGAACTGCTGAGGAGCCTGAGGCAAAGCGTAGAATTTACCCTTATGCTTACGGCTTGGAACAAGATAATCTCTCGCTCCCTCGGGAGAGGAAGCGGTGAGGATAGGTGTCTGTATCTCAAGGAAGCCGAGAGCCTCCATCTGCTTGCGAAGGAAGCTTAATACGTTAGCTCTGAGAATTATATTGTTATGAATATCGGGATTACGAAGGTCAAGGAAACGGTACTTAAGTCTTACATCCTCGCGGGTATCGGTTGAATGAGCGGGCTCAAAAGGAAGAGCAAGACGGCAGGGGCCGAGAATTTCAAGCGAATCAACACGAACCTCAACAAGACCCGTAGCAAGCTTGGGGTTTACTGTATCCTCGTCACGCTTGGTAACGGTACCCGAAACAGAAACGACAGTCTCGCGAGTAACTCCATCAAGCAAGGAATCGCTTGAAAGAACGACCTGAGTTACTCCGTAGTGGTCACGAAGATCAAGAAATATAACACCGCCGTGGTCACGAACAGTATCGACCCAACCGGTAAGCGTAACCTTCGCGCCGATCTGATCCAACGAAAGCTCATTGCAATTGTGAGTTCTTAACATAATTATTATTCCTCCGAAAAATATATATCAAATTTTATTATTTACAGCAAAACGAATTAAAAAACAAAAAAGACGTCTTATCCCCAATGGGACGAAAGACATCTTCCGCGGTACCACCCATATTGACTCTAAAAAAAGTCCTCTTAAAGCGTCGTGACGTGACGTTACGTGCAAGTCTAATAACCCAAAGGGCGTTCTTTTGCAAGCTCGGGAGTGTTTTTCACACAAGGACGATGCTTCCCTCTCACCAAGCGGAAAGCTCTCTGAAAACGCCGGATCGCGCTACTCGCTCCGTCATAGCCGTTATATTTAAATACAAGGGTATTATACTACATTAAAAAATGTATGTCAAGAGATTTTTTAAAAAAATAAGAATTTTACCTTTTACAAAAATCAAATCCCCCGCAACAGACGGTACCGTTAAGGCACCCACTCTGTTACAAGGGATTTTTGTTTACGGATTAGGCTCCGATTTAGTTTGAGTTATTGCTATAGTTGCATTTGCCGAAATTGTGAAATCTCTGTCGGTCGAATGAGCGTCAACTATCGACTGAACCTCATCGACCAAGCCCTGCAATACAGACTTTGCGGTAGCGTCGATTTTCTGAGTAATCACTACGTCACGAAGAATCATAGTTCTGTGCTTGTTTGCGGGAGAGGATGATGTTCCATCATCATTTCTCGATTCCAATCCGACAGCAAGAGTCGTTCCGCTGGCAACCGTATAAGATCCGATATCAGAATAGGTTCCACTTGTGTTTTTGTATTGGAACGTTAGCTTCAACCCATTATATATAACCTTATACTGACCGTACTTCTTTGCGGTAGCACTAATACCGGTATCTGCTATAGTTGTAAACGCTACATTTTTATGAGTTCTTGCTACTACATCATCACCATAAGTACAATAATCAATTTCAATACATGCGTAATTCGTATTCGTGTAAGTATCATTTATTTGAGATACGCCGCCAAGACCTCCATAAAAGAAATACGGTTTTCTCCATTTCTTATCGTTAATAGTCTCGGTAGCTTTAGCAGCAACTACAACACCCGCATATTGAGTATCTACGTAATTCGCCGCATTAAATGTCATCTCGTAATAAGTACTGGAAGTAAGCGGAAGGCTTGAGTTCAAGGTTGTAAAATAGCAAAGGTCTCTGTTAGTCCACGACTTTCTGGTTGAATATATTCTTGCTGTGGTCGCACCAACGTTAAAATAGGATTTATAATTAGTAGCAGTATGGTTGTTATCATAAATCTCCATTGCGCCCTGATTATTTAAATCCGACCATCTTACGTTATACGTTTTTGTAACTACATTATCTCCAATAGAATAGCTTCTTGCGCCAACTCCAAGATATGCAGCGAGTGCATTTTCAAGATTTGTTACATCTGCGGTGGCAGGCGTACCGCTAAGCTTGGATTTTGCGGTCGTAAGCGCAGAATTCAAGGTTGTAATACTGCCTTTCACCTCTTCCTTGCCAAACTGAAGGACCATTGCCTCGGAAAGCAGAGTATCATCTCCCGAATTCTGATACGCCGTAAGAGCGGTTTTTACGTCATCGGGAATATAACTCGGAACGTCGTCAGCATTATAGAACCAATCCCATCTTACGTAATATTCGGCATACGCGCTATCGCTCCAGCCGTTTGGAGCAATATGCTCGGTAAAGGTTTTGCTATCAACCGACGAAATAAGATTTTCAAGTGATCCTATATCGGACTTTGGCACGTAATAATGAAGCTCATTACGGTCAATAATTGCATCCGAATCATCATAGCTTGCTCTGCCAACGGTTATAAGTATGGGAAAATAACTGTCCTGACCTATTAAATTTTTATATCCATCGCCTATAGTAACGTCAAAATTCACAGTTACGTCGTGCGCAACCTCGGGATTTCCCGTTACCTTAAAGCAGGCAAGGTATCCGCTTGTTCCGGGCGCAATAACATTGTCGCCCGTAGTGCCCGAGGAAGCCGCGGTTATTGAGGTTTCATCTTCAACTACACTCCACGACGTTGCGGCATTTGAACGGTTAGATAGCTCTATACCCCATTTTGCCACGCGGGCAGTCTCGGAATCTACCTCCCCTGTGGTTGTATATTTTGCAAACGTGGTAGACAGCACCGAGGTAGTTACAAAGACCGCGCAAAGCAATACCGTTGCAATTGCCAAGGCTATTCTGCCTGCCATATTTTGTTTTCGCATATTGCTTCCTCCTTAATTTATCAGAATTTATACGTGCTACAAATAATACTAAAATCTTATCAAATCAACGTATAAGCTTATTTAAAGATTCTAAAAGCAAGAAATCAACGGTTAATTGTAGTTAACTGTTGTAATTAGTTATCCTTATTAACTCCAAGCGAGCAGACGAATTACTGAACGGCACCGCCGCAAAAATTATATTAAGTCCTGTCTTGCCCGCATACGGAGTACCCTTAAGGTTTGCCGTGATCTCAAACTGACCGTTTACACCGTCAGCCGCGGTAAAGGTAGCATAGTCACATTTACAATTGCTCCATAGTACTCGTTCCTTAGTAGTAGCATCAATAGCTTGCTTACCGGTCAATCCAATAGTTGAGTTTTCCGCTTGTTCCTCCGCCAAAAGCCGAACCGCGGCAGAAGCATCCGATAATCGTTGAGACTCCATATCATACCACGTTTCACCTCCGTCGGCAGACCAGACGTATTTTTCAACACCGCCGTTGCAAACAGCATATCCGCTAAGACTTATTCTTTGATTGCTACTTGAATCAACAACCGTTTTTCCCTTTGCATCATAAATAGGCGCATAAACATTCATATTTGCAAGCGGCAAGGTCGTAGCGCCTCTCGAATGATAGTTCTGACCCGTTCCGTTCGCACCGCGGAAAAGTCCGATATCCTCATAGGTTTTAAAGCCTGTGTTCACACCGTTAAAGTTAATTCCGTTATTTCCAACGTTGGAACCGTAGGTTACTACCTCCTCAATTCTTACGTTGTCGAATTTGATTCTGTACCAAGACTTATCCTGAAGACCATCCAACGCCCAGATCCAACGGAGCTGATCTATATTGCCCTCGTAATAGGTCGCTACGTCTGTATCAATACTAAAAGTAAATGTATTATTTGTAAATGTTATCCAGTTTATAGTATTTTGCCCATTTGTTTCTGTAGAATAAACCGCATTATACCAATTATACTTGTTATTACTCTGATTAAGCAAATAGGTAGCGCTGATATTCTCAAGATTATTTACGTTACTCGTAATACCATAATACGGATTTCCCTTGGTTCCTGTGCCAACCGTCCAAAGCTCATTGTAACGGCTTACCGCATTTCCTTTTTTATTGCTACCGGGAGCTGTCATATTCACGCTGTTATATACAGCTTTATTAGGATCATAAAAGTTTCCTCTACCGAAATAGGTATCGGTAAAAAACGGTATTGAGAAACCCTGACTCAATCCGTAATCGGTTTTTGGAGCAGCCGCGGCACTACCGTCTATTTTTGTTCCGCTTTTTATACCCCTATAGAGATAAGACTCCATGTGGAGCGTGCCGCCGCCATCCTTAGTTGCAAATATCTTACCGTAACTGGCATAATCTACATAGCCATAAGTTGCCCTGTCATTTTCAACGTCAGCATCTCCCTGCCGCGCGAATCCCACGTCAAAGGTTATCTTATAGCTCTTGCCAGCCTTAACATTTTTTATAGGAATACCGAAGGATACGAGATTTGAATATCTTTCATGAAGACTCTTACCATTTGCATCTTTGCCCGCCTTACCATTCATATATGTTGCATCAACCAAATTACCGTTGTGATATCCAAAAACCAATTTTTCGGCTTGCATCGTCATGCTGTTATAAGTAGCCTCGGTTATATAGGTACCTCGGGCTACGTTAGTTCTCGTCTTTCCTGCCTCAGCCTTACCCCTGATAGTGCCGTCCGGTCCTGACTTCACCTGAAAAAGATAAGTGTCTCCTGTGCCAAAAGAACTGCTACTAACCGGATGTAGCGCGTTATTAACGTAATGAGTATCGGCAAAATCGAGATACGGTTCATCTGTAGCGGGATCATTGATTTTCTTAATTGAAATATTGGTAAGGCTCAAGGTATAAGCGCCATGAACCTTAGTGTCGCTATTATACGTTTTATTACCAAGTCCCCTCAGATCCCAAGACCAGATAGCAACGTTGGTGTCATTTGGGAGATAAAAAGTAAGTGAAACATTTTCCTTCCTTGAGGGAGCAAGAGTTTTCCACTGATAGTCATGATAGTTTCCATAATTTAATGCATCAACGGTAGTTCCGTTGGCGTTTATAATCTTGTGACTTGCATATTCACCGCGAGGATCGGGGCCGTACACAGGTTGTGCATTATAAGCCAATTTAGATGCTGCATCACTCATCAAAACAGTAGGGTCTTGCGTAAAAGTCGTTCCTCTCGTATTTATTTTACACCCAACGGGTTCATTCAAGTTTCCGGATGCGTCTGAATAAACATATCCGCTCCAGCCCGAAGGTCCCGTAAATTTAACGGTAAAATCAACTGTGTACAAGCCCGTTCCCTTAACAGGCATTTTGATTTCGTAAACTACTTTGTCAGGAGTAACCGTTGTACTTGTTGAAATCTGTTGAGTAATGCTTTTATAATCTGCATAGGTTCCGTTTGTTGTTGTTCCATTAGCATCCTCAAGGTAATAGGACCACGGGACGCTTGGGATACCCTCAAAGTCGATATTTGCAGAGAAGGTCTTTACAAACTCGGCAACAGCGGTTCCCGAAGAAAATGAAATCGTCATAGAAATCAGAAGCATAGCCGCAACCGACATCTTAATAAAAAGTCCGAGTCTGAATTTTTTATTCGTTTTCTTGTTGCTTTTATTTTTCATTTTTCAGCTTCCTCCTTATTTCATAGGATCTACCTGCGTTGCTACAACGTCAACCTTAATTGCATCCGGAATAAATTCTCCGGTGCCTCCCGCCGTATGGTGAACGGTAAGCTTTACTCTGTACGTATTAGTTGCGCCAATCTCAAGAAGATCAGGCTCAGACATCCATATGGCATCGCTTTCGGTACCCGATAAAGCGGTTTCGGTGCTTCCGCTGACCTTATAAACCGCATACTCACAGGAAATTCCCGCCGTATCAGAGGCTCTGTCAACCAAGGTCTTCATCTCCGGGGAAAGCGTGAGCTTAAGCGTTATATAAGCAGCCACTTCGTTATCTGCGGAATTTACAGTAACATCATAAGAAAAAACTTTTTCTGTAGTTGCATCTCCGTCAGCCGCAAAATTTACCGCCATCTCATTTGAGGACGCAGAGCCGATCAATACGTTAAACTGCGTAGGACGCACCTTTACCACATCAGGAAGACTGTCATTAGTTGTGTATTTAGCAAAAACAGATGAAACTATTATAGCGGACACAAGAGTCGCTACTGCAAGCAATATAAGAATTCGCGGTAAGATTTTTTTAATCATAAAAACAAATCTCCCTCCAAAAAATTTGAAAGAAAAGCATTTATATCACAAAAGATAACTATACACATTACCATTTTACCACAAGGATTGCTTTTCGCCCCTTCTTTACAACAAAACGCAGTATGGCATTTTATGATATTATCTATATTATAACTCTTACCGATAATTATTCCGTAAAAAAACTCCCAACGGTGTTTTTTTGTTGGGAGTTATCACGTTATTTACTTATTTTTCTTACCGCATCGCAAAGCGCGTCAACGTCGCTTTCCTTGTTGAATATTCCAAAGCTCGCTCTGACCGCGCCGCTTTCCTCGGTTCCCATTGCCTTGTGAGCAAGAGCCGCGCAATGATATCCGCCGCGAACGCATATTCCCGCTTTAGCAAGCTCCGCCGCTACCTCCTCCGAGCCCTTACCCTCTATTTCAAACAAAATTACCGAGCCCTCGCTCTCGGGACAAAATATTTTTACACCCCCGATATTCAAAAGCTCCTCGCGCGCTCGTTTGAAAAGCGCGGCTTCATGCGCTTCAATTCTTTCCAAGCCTATTTCCTTTACCACCTCGATACCTTCACCAAATCCCGCTATCGCAGGCAACGGAAGTGTTCCCGCCTCATACCTTTCGGGCGGATCCTCAGACATTTCACCAGAAAGCGAATCAACTCCGTTCCCGCCCTCGCAGACGGTCTGCATTTTTACCCCTTCTCCGAGCAAAACCGCACCGCAGCCTTGAGGTCCAAGCAAGCCCTTATGCGCGGGAACACACAGCGCGTCGATCTTCATATCCTCAACCGAGAGCGGAAAATGTCCCGCCGCCTGTGCCGCATCAACAACAAAGCGTATTCCTCTGCTTCGGCAAAGCTCGCCTATCTCACGTATCGGTGTTCGGACAGAACAAATATTGCTTGCTGCGGTGCAAACTATCATCGTTGTATTTTTCGTCACTTTTTTCTCGATGTCAGCGATTATTTCCTCTTGGGAAACGGCTACACCGTTCTCGATAACAGAGAAGGTATCATAATCAATCTGACCTTTCGAAGAAAGCTTATATATCGGGCGATATACGGCATTATGCTCTATATTTGAAATCAAAACCCTGTCGCCTTTTTTCAAGGATCCCCGAATACACGCGTTTATAGATTGAGTCGTATTCATTGTAAAAAACACCGCTTCCGCGCTTTTCGCTCCGAAAAATTCGGAGAGCTTTTCACGGCATTCATATACCAGCCGTCCCGCTTGGATCGCGCTCTCATAACCGCCTCTGCCGGCGTTGCCGCCGCAGTATAACATATATTTTTTAACCGCATCGCTAACAGCATAAGGCTTTGGAAAAGACGTTGCGGCATTATCAAGATAAATCATTTCGCGTTTTTCCATACTCTGATCTTCACTCCCTCGCGACCAAATATCATTTCCGCGTTTTCTTTTTGCGCGCACGAAATATAAAGCCCGTACGCACAACCGCGCCCACTTGAAGATTGAGTTTTTTGTACAGTCGAAGGTATAGCCAACTCGGAGAGCAATCTCTGCGCTCGCATAGCTTGAGTCATTGAGCCTATCTCTGCAACGCACATCCCGTAAAGTTCTTTCATTTTCCCACCTCCTCTTTACAGAATATGCATTTAACCCGATTTGTGAAAATAAAAAACCGCTCTATTACCTTTTGATAATAAAGCGGTTATTTTTTTGCCTATAAAGCAATCTTATTCTGCCGAAGCCTCTGCTATAGCAGCTGCCTCCTCAGTTTTTGCTTCAGCCTTTGCTTCAGCCTTTGCAGCCTTAGCCTCTTCTTTAGCCTTCTTCTCTGCCTTCTTTGCAGCCTTCTTATCCGCGGTGGGCTTTACGTAGTCAATAAGCTTAACGATAGCCATTTCAGCTCCGTCACCTCTGCGAGGTCCAAGCTTATAGATCTGCGTATAACCACCGTTACGCTCTGCATAAAGAGGAGCAAGCTCAACGAATACCTTCGTTACTACATCTTCCTTGGTAATATATGCGAGTGCTGCGCGGCGGCTTGCAAGAGTATTTTTCTTGCCGAGAGTAATCATTTTTTCTGCGATAGAGCGAACCTCTTTTGCTCTTGTAAGAGTCGTCTCGATCTGTCCGTTCTCAAGCAATAAGGTAACCATTCCGCGAAGCATAGCTTTTCTTTGCGCGGTGGTTCTGCCGAGTTTTCTTGTTCCGGGCATTATATTTCCCTCCTTTTCGGTAATTTCTGTTATATTCGCTCAAATGGCATCAATCTTCGTCTCTGCGAAAATCAAGTCCGAGCGAGTGTAATTTCTGAATAACCTCTTCAAGCGATTTCTTTCCGAGATTACGGACCTTTATCATGTCCTCTTCAGTTCTGTTGGTAAGATCTTCAACCGTATCAATGCCTGCGCGCTTCAAGCAATTAAAGCTTCTTACAGACATGTCAAGTTCCTCAATGGTCATCTCAAGAACCTTTTCCTTTTTGGTTTCTTCTCTCTCGACCATTATGTCGATATTCTTTGCCTCGTCCGAAAGATCTACGAACAAGTTGAGATGCTCGTTGAGAATCTTGGCTGCCAAGGAAACTGCCTCCTTAGCTCCTATCGTACCGTTAGTGGTAACGTCTATCGTAAGCTTATCAAAATCGCTTACAGTACCAACTCTGGTAGCCTCTACGTTATAATTTACATTATAAACGGGAGTATAAATAGAGTCGGTGAATATCGTGCCTATAGGCGCGGAGATGTTTGAGCCGCGAAGCTGAGAATCGATCTGCTTATTTCTCTCCTGAGAAACATAGCCTCTGCCCTGATCAAAGGTAAGCTCCATATAAAGACGCTCGCCTTCACCTATCGTTGCTATATGGTGCTGAGGATTAAGTATCTCTATATCCGAATCAGTCTTAATATCGCCCGCAGTGACCTCCTGCGCGCCCACAACGTCTATAACAACGGTTTTCTGTGAGTTACAGTAAAGCTTTGCTATAATGCTCTTAACATTCAAAACGATTTCGGTTACGTCCTCTTTTACGCCGGGGATAGTGGAAAATTCATGAAGAACACCGTCTATCTTTATATTGGTTACGGCATATCCTGGCAACGAGCTAAGCATTATTCTACGAAGCGAGTTACCTAAGGTAATTCCGAAGCCGCGCTCCAAAGGCTCAATTGTAAACGTACCCTTTGTTCCGTCTTCACTTTCGCTAACGGTAGTTATATTAGGCTTTTCTATCTCTATCATTCCAAATTATCCTCCTAAAAATCTTTATTTGTGATTAACTGTCGCGTTGCCGAACAAAACCTCAGCAACGCCGCTTCTCGGCGCTTTATTTCACGCCGAAAAAGCAGGATTACTTGGAG
>JAFQPL010000088.1 GCA_017411785.1 Clostridia bacterium | reverse complement strand
TACTTTCAGGCTCTCCCGTGGGCTTTTCCATATCGTATATAAGGAACTCGGCAAAATTACAAGCAATTATCCAACGAGGACGTTTTGAGTAAGGTAATTCAGCAGCATAACGCTTTGCTTGTTGAAAAGGTGTAAGTAAAGAACCGTCTGCCTGTTTTATAGGCTTTCTAAGATTTTTATCAACGCCCTTTTGCTCTATAAGAACGTGAGTTTTCTCTATAGTTCCGTCAATAAAGCTCGTATGGTCGAGCATTACTTGATCTTCAAATTTTATATATTGTTCGGGATGCTCAACTCCAAATATATCACGAAGCAAGGCGAGCCAAAAGGGTTGACTTTCGCCTTTTTCGTAACCCTTGTCTTTCCAATATTCAGAGAAGGCTTTCGCCGCTTTCTTTCTATCTGTTTCGGTCATTGTTGTTCTCCAATTCCATATAATCGAATCTATAATTAAATAAACTTATACAGTTTATATTATACCATAATATAGCGAATTTTTCAATATGGAAATAGCGATTTCTGTCGTATTATCCATTAAGTAATATATTTGTATAATAACATATAAAGCGGCGAGATTTCTCTCGCCGCTTAAAATATTTAATCAGTTCTCTTTTCTCTTAACTACCAAAGCCGTACCCAAGACTCCAACTGCTACAACTACAGAGAGCGCGATACTTGAGCCGCATCCGCCACGTTTTGCCTCTACAGCATTAGATTCAAGCGCGTCTGTGCTGTCCGCAATATTCTCTGTATCATTTCCATCTGTATCGTTTTCATCTGTATCGATATTAGGAATATCTGCACCTGGAGTGTTTTGTGAGGGAACATCAGCTTCTCCAACAGTTCCAAGCTTAACAAGCTTCGACTCTACCTCACCCTTAAGTGCTGATACATCAATTTCGTTTAATTCCTCTAAAGTAGATAAACCGTTTATGCTTGCACACACTGTGTCAAAGGCATTCAAATAAGCCGAGTAAGAATCATCAGTATATGTACCGCTATTAGTTTTTTTCTCGCCAAACTCTGCGATAAGCTCTGCCTTCTTTGCCGCCACAACGTCTGCGACGGTTACAAGCTTTGCCTCGGCTTGCGTTTTAAGAGAAGCTACATTTATCGCGTCAAGTGCAGTCACTGTGTCGGCATTGTTCAAGCTTGCGATTATAGCGTCATACGCCGATGTATACGCGGAATACGAATCCTCCGTATAAATTCCGCCGCTATTGCTTATTTTTGCTCCAAGCGAGTCCTTAAGCTCTGCTCTTCTCGCCTGAACAGGTGTTTGAAGCTTTGCTTCCGCCGCGCTTTTCAATGACGCGATATTAATTGCCGTAAGGTCTGCCCCCGACTTAAACACACTGTTGACTATCGAAGCGTAAGCATCGGAATATGCTCTGTAGGATGCTTCCGTGTAAATTCCGCCGTTTTCCTTTTTAGGACCAAGCTGCTCAAGAAGCGTATACGGTGTAACCGTCAGAGGATTTATATAATCGTGCTTCAAGCTTTCGGTGCTGTATAGAAGCACAAATGACGTAGGCACGGGATATCCCGCTCTCGTTCCGTTTGCGACCCAATATCTTCCAAGACCGCTAAGCACAGAATTAAGATTTATGCTTGCCCCCTTGAGATTTGCGTCGGTTTTTGCGGTAACCGTAATACTGTTGGTAAATCCGCTTGTTGAGGTCGTATTATAGTTTGCCGTAACACTGGTGCTTCCCTTCAAGGAAGGAGATGCTACGTTTCCCTTGCCCGTCAGGGTAAAGCCGCTTGTCGCGTCTCCTATAAGACGTCCCACGTAATAGGTCGATGCCGCAGAGGTTGCTCCGCTTCCAAGCGTAACCGACGCCGTAGATTTCATCGTTCCCAAGAATATAGAATTGTTTACGGTTACAATAGAACCATACGTCTGATTTCCTGATATTTTACCAAGATATACGCCGTTTCCGGAATAATAACCGTAATAGGCGCTATTTTCGACGTTAAGCCTTGCGGTATACGTGTTTCCGTCATTCAGTTCCTTATTAGTAATGTTTCCAACCAAGCCTCCGACGTACTTTTTGTGTCCGCCGCCCGAAGCGGTTGAAAAGGTTCCCGCATATACCGAGCTATCTATGGTAAGAGTTCCGCCAACTGTTGCGCATAATCCACCCATGTTAACACCCGATACGGTAGCCTTAAGCTTAGAATCGGTGCTTGTCGCCGTCGCGGTACAGCGCACGAAAGCCTCGGAATAAACGTTCTGTATAAGCGCGGTAGAATTAAAGGCAACGCTTGAGAATATAGTAGCCGCGCCCATATTGGTGTTGGCAATAAGCGAATTCTTTATCTGAAGATTTCTGACTACTACGTTAGTGCGCTTGGTAGCGGCGCCCGCAACTCCGAATATAGAGCCTGCGCCGCCCTTTTGAGCGTCAATATAAAGACCGCTTATCGTATGTCCCTGACCGTCAAATATTCCGCCAAAGCCTATCTGTCTTGCGGTACGGCTAAACTTAAACGCCGCGGTATTATTGGGACCCGTAGAGCTAAAAGTTATACCGGGATTAAGATTTATATCGGTATTGAGAACTATCGTCTGTCCCTCAAATGGCATCTTTCCACTCCAGGAAATAGCCGCAAGATTTCCCTCAGCGCCCAATTTAGCGCCGTTATCGCCTGAACCAAGCTCGTCAAGCTTATTCATAAAAGCGACGAAATCGGGAATATCGTTGATTTCAAGCACGCTTTTGCTTGCGCTATACCAGGATGAATCTGCCGTATAGCTTACCGCCGCGGCAGGCGTGGCAAAGAATACAGAGAAGGATACGAAAACAGACAACACTAACGTAAATGACAATATCAGAGATAATATCTTATTTTTCATATACACCTCTCAATTTATCAACGGTCTGTGTAAACCGTTGTAACTTTTACAGACATCGACGGAATAGTGATCGTGGTAGTATCCGAATGATGATAGTGCTGTCTCGCTCTCTGTCCGTCAGAGCCCGAGTCTGCGCGCAACCATACGTTTTCGGGGTTCTTGCTGGTAGAGCCCGTTGCTCTTTCGTCACTGGTGAATTTATCCTCATTTAAAGACCACAAGCAAATATCGGGGTCAACCGCCTTAAAGGTTGCAAGCGTGCCTCCTCCGACACCGTGGTGGGTTATCTGCATTATGTCACTCTTTATATAGCTTCCGAACGCCGCAGTCATAATCTTACTGTTGACGTTCGCCGTACAGTCTCCGAATACCATCACAGTCTTGCCCTGCATCGTTATGCGGAATGCCGCAGAGGTATCGTTTATCCACTCAAAGTTGTTAAGATAATAATCCTCTTGCGTTGCAAGGAACTCTACCTCACAGCCGGGGAGATAAAGCTTTTCACCCGTGTGGAATGTATAGATCGGCGCATTCGGGAAGCTATTTTTAAGCGCAGTATTAACCAAATTCATAGACTCAACGTAATTTTTCGCAGGATTGCTCTCCTTCCAGTTAGGCGTGTAAGCCGATAAGGTGCTAAAATCAGGCATATTCCACGCAACAAGCTCAAGAACGATCTTATCCTTTATATTCGGCAAAAGCTTTTGCATAAGCTGTCTGTGGTCGGTGTGGATATGCGTTACTATCCACGTCAGACGCGGCTTTTCTCCATTTGGCGCGTTCGACGTAAGGAAATTCATAAGATTGGTGCTATCCTTGGTATAAGTATCAGTACTACCGCCCAGTCCTCCGTCTATAAGCACGAAGCTTCCGTCCTCAAGCTGAAGCACCATAGAGGTTCCCGTCTCTCCAAGCGCCAACTGCGTTATCGTAGGAGTAGCTTTTTTGGTATAACCCGTAATAGGACTCTTTGCGGGCAAGTAGGTCTTTGGACCGTAGACTATCGAAAACTGATCAAGCTTTGCGAAATGATTGATATGAACTATCGTGTCACCCGATACGTAAAGGTAAAAGGCGTTGGAATTTATCATATTCTTCTGATGAAGTGAAAATCCGCTCTTTAAAAGCTTAGTGCAGTAAGCCGTAACCTCTGCCGCGGTAACACCCTTATAGGTCTTTTGGTAGTTTCCGCCGCCCGCGCTGTAAAGTCCCTTATCGGTTCCCGACGTTGAAAAGCTTGGAATATACTCACTTACAGCGCATTTATCATACGCAAGCTTAAGATCCGCCGCAACTACGTAATTGTTGCCGCTTTTCTGAATCTTATTCGCGAAGCTCTTAAGCGTGCTATCAAGCAATCCCGCCTCTGCAACGCATATATATATAGTATTTCCGCTTGCCCAAGCCGCGCCGCCCGTCCATGATTTAAAGGTAGGTGCGCCGCTCATAGAGGCTAAGCTTGCAAAGCTGCCGATAACTATCTGCTTACCGCTTATGCCCGAGGTGTTGGTTATTAGAGTAGGCGTAAAGGTAACCCCCGTTTTCGTCTTGAGAGTGTTTACGAAATTAGTTATTCCCGTAAGGCTTACGTTATAAAACGACTTTATAGTATAGGACGTGGTAGTCCCCGTAGTAAGCGTAAGAGGCGCAAGAGATGCGTTAGCCTTTGCCATTACCTCTATGCCGCCGTCCTCAAGCTTGGTAACTATGCTCTCTGCCTTATTTGAAGCAGGCTTATTTACTTGCGGCTTCGAAAGTTCTGCGTTCAGCGAAGCATCGGGCTTTATAGGCGCAATGTCGTTATATAACAATGATGATGAGGATGATGAGGATTCACTACCGCTCTGCTGCGTAGAATCATTAGGTCCTCCCGCAGCGCATGATGCAAGAGCAGTCACTGCAAAGACAAGCGCAAGCAGAAACGCTAAAATTTTCTTTCCCGAAATGAATTTATTCATATATGACCTCCGTTGTAAAATCAAAAATTTACAGGTACAAATTTCTATAGTTTTCTATTATAATTATATCATAAGCGTCGCTTTTTTTCAACAAACACATTTTATTTTGGATTTTATTTTTGGTAGAAATTTCATTTAAAATTTTGTTTATTATATACAAACCTACAAGCTATTTACAAAAGATATTTGCCGTTTTCTTCCTTTTTTGTTTTCCTGCAAAGCTCTTGCAAGGAAGTATAGCATTCGCCGCCGAAGCGCACCAAAAGACTATCGTTTGGCGTATAAAAATTACCGTCGATAATGAATTGCGCCTCTGCCTCGGGCGCGATAATAGAGTATATTGCAGCGCCAACGGGAGCGTTGCCGAAAATATTATTTTGTATTTCTACCCTGCCGTTTTCGGTTGATTTCTCCATTCTCCAAAGAAAGACGTGATGTCCCATAGGCTGAGGCCATATTTCCGAGCGCCTCGGCAGGCTCTCTCCAAGCATAGCAAATCCGCATCCCGCGTTTTTGCACTCATTATCAAAAAAGAAAAAACCTTTTGCAACGATATCGCGAAGCTCAAGCGCTGCCATTCCGTAAGTATCAAAACGGTTTTTTCTGCAAATAAAATTCTTGGCGGGAAGAAGTCCCTCACCGCCTCCCTGATGTGTCACGCAGGAATCATATACATTCTCAAAGCTACACTCCTCAACAATTACGTCCTCAGCGTAATTCCAGAACTCAACTCCGTTTCCAAACCTTATTTTAAGCTCCCTGTTCCATGCGCAACCGCCTATATTTTTGAAGCTGCATCTGCGTACGGTTACGTTTTTTCCCGCGCCCGCGAGCGCGTGAACTCCACTGTTCATAAAGCAAATATCCTCTATTATTACGTTGCTTTTAAGCTTACCAAGCTCCCTCGTCGCAAAGGAAACACATTCTATACTGTTATATTTGCGGCAAGGGGGCTCATCACAGTAAAAAAGTATCTCCTGCTCGGAATAATTACGGTGATTCTGCTCGCCCTCAGCAAACCTGCTGTCAAAAAAATCGCCCTCAGACACAAGCTCCTCTCTCGTCCATCGCAACGTAGCAGAGCATTTACCGTCAAGTACGAAATTACCAACGTCACCGTCTATCTTTTTTACGCATCTCCATATATTTTTTTCCTCGGTCTGCTCCCAACACTCACAAGAGCTTACGTCGGATGAACCGCAAAAGATAGGCGGCTCGCCCTCTCCGTAAGCACCGTAGCGTATAGGCGCACCGTCATCACCGCCAACGATATCCAAAGCACCTCTGATAAAGCTGCCTCGCTTGAAAAGCAAGCTGTCCCCCGCTTCAAGCAAAACACTCGCGGCGCTTTTTTTGGGAAGGCTCGGCGACGTACCGAGGCTTTCGTCGTTACCGTTTATTGAATCTACGTAATATATGCTCATTTTTATCTCACGAATATTTTTAAAAAATTTGCAAAAACAGTTGATATTTTTTATAAATTATACTATACTATTACTGCGTTGTCAATAAACACAGCAAAATATATCTTGTGCCAGAAAGGAGCTAACCTATGAAAAAATACGTATGTGAGATCTGCGGTTGGGAATACGACGAAGCAGTCGGATGCCCCGAAAAAAATATTCCGGCAGGAACAAAATTTGAGGATCTTCCCGAGGATTTTGAATGCTTGCTTTGCGGAGTAGATAAATCCAACTTTGCAGAGGCTTAACACTCAAAAAAAGAAAAATCACCGCTCTGCCGTCATCTCTTGATGATAGCAAAGCGGTGATTTTTATTCATCATAATCCAAAAAATCAATCTTCTCAAATTCTTGCTTTATATCAAAATAAGCCCAATCTATTAAGTTAGGCCGAAAGCTTGAACAAAAGGCTCCGTCTTCACAGGAATACTCGAAAAACATTCGCCGCTCCGAAGAAATAACGCTCAAAAAATCTGTTTGCGGGCTCTTCTTTATCGGCTTATCAACCTTAAATTCAACATTCACCCTCACAGTACCCTCAAAGAACTCAAGGTGCGCGTTAATACTTCTATCAAGCGATTCATTTCTCGCAAGCATGATCATATTAACACAATACGCCGTAAAGATGGCAAAGCTGCTTCGCATACTTTCACCCATTAACGAATTATTTACCGTAAGCTCTGTTATTCTGACGCCAAAAAGGCCTGCAAGCTCGACAAATTGATTGCAATAACCGTCGACAAAAACATTATCGTCAAAAAACAGATTATATCGGTCAAGGTACAAAAGAGTATTGTCAATTACGTCACAAAGCTCAAAAAACAGCTCCTTTTCATCACCTATCCGCTTTGTTATTCTCGCAGGAGAAATGCTTATCTTATCCGAGAGCACAAAAAATCCGTCACGCTCATTTATAAGTCTTAGCGCAACGCTTGGATTTATATCTATGCGAAACGCCAAACAAGCCGTAGTTGATGGATAAAACGACGGAACGACGATGTATATATTTTCGCCTACCTCGATAACATAAGGCTTTTCCGCATAAGACCTGAGATATTCTTCTATCTCCAAAAGCTGTTCCCGCGAAAAATCGGAAAGCAAAATCGGATTATTTGCAGGCGCATTCATTGAACACACCGAAGGCTCAGGATTAAAGGTCAAAAATACAGAGGAAAAGCACATCCGCTTAAGCGTTACTTTATTATTAAACAAATCACTATTAAAAACCACCGTGACATCTCCTTTTCAGCCTTGTATTTTCCCGTTATCTTGAATCAACCACATTGTTATTATAACATATTTCAGAAAAAAATCAAGCGTATTTTATTCTCTTGACAATAAATTGTTATTGATATATAATTGTTTTAATAAAGCTATTAAGGAGATCTCGTATGAGCAGCAAAAGATATTCAATAGGGCTTGATTTCGGAACGCTTTCGGCGCGGGCTGTTATAGCAAACGTAGAGGATGGCTCGATTGTCGACTGCGAGAGTGTTTTTTTCTATCCGAACGCGATAATTACAGAGCTTGGCGGAAGAAAGCTTCCTTCAAATTACGCCCTCCAAAACCCTAAGGACTATATAGATGCGCTCAAATTTCTTCTTTGCGATATAATTAAAAAAAGCGGTGTCGAGGTATCCGCTATCGTTGGAATCGGAATAGACTTCACCGACTGCACCGTTCTTCCCGTAGATGATAAAATGACTCCGCTGTGTATGCTCGAAAAATACGAATCCGAGCCTCACGCCTATGCAAAGCTCTGGAAGCATCACGCAGATGAAAAATACGCGTCGCACGTGCATAGCGTTGCATCAAGCTTTGATAAATCGCTTCTGTCGGTAACAGGCGGAAAAATGACGAGTGAATTTATGATACCAAAGCTTTACGAAACATATTGCGAAGCACCGTCAGTCTATGCGGACACATATAAATTTGTCTGCGCGGGAGACTTTGTTGCCTCATTGCTCATAGGCAAAAAGCTTATTCACAGCAAGGCTTATTCCGCAAAGCAGCACTATAAAAGCAACGATTACCCGAGCAAAGAATTTTTCGCTTCAATTGATTCGGGATTTGCGGACGTATATGAGAAAAAGACGCTCACCGCACTTTCTTCCGTTGAGGAAAAAGCAGGAACACTTTCTGCAGAGTGGGCATCACTTACGGGGCTTTCAACCGCGGTAGCTGTCGCTCCGCCGATCATCGACGCACATAGCGCGATCGCGGCAAGCGGGATCAACGAAAATTCAGCTGTACTTGCGCTTGGAACATCTGCCGTTTTCGAAGCCGTTACCCCGTCAAAAAAGAACGTGCAAGGCGCGCTCGCGCAGTCTTACGAATCGGTTGCCGCTAACTTGACCACGGTTGAGGCGGGCATTGCCGCAATGGGCGACCTTTTTGATTGGTTTATACAAAATTGCCTGCCCGGATCTTACTCCGATGAAGCAAAAAGACTCGGTCTTAATCCCCACCAATATCTGCGCTTGCTTGCTAAGGATCAACGGATCGGCGAGCACGGGCTTATCGCTCTTGATTGGTGGAACGGAAGCCGCGCCATAACGCTTGACAACGAGCTATCGGGAATAATAACAGGGCTTCGTCTTTCCACAAAGCCCGAGGATATCTACCGTGCGCTTATCGAGTCAACGGTCTTTGAGCTAAGACGCATATCCGACAGCTTCGCTAAGCAAGGGATAATATCAGAAAGGATCATTGCTACAGGCGGAATAGTTTTGAAGGACCCTATGCTTATGCAGATATGCGCGGACGTTTTAAACAAGCCCGTTGATTGTCTTGAGTCACTCTACGCAACCGCCTTGGGAAGCGCGATATACGGAGCGGTCGCCGCAGGCGAATATCAGAGCGTGACCGAAGCATCACAAAAAATGCGCCGTCCGATCGCCCTTACCTATTATCCCATAAAGGAAAATCATGACGCCTATGAAAAGATCTACATGCAATACCTTCGCCTTTGCGAATATTTCTCAAACGAAAACAACAGAATAAATCTTCATTAAGGGCAGTAAAAAGCCGTAGTGCGGTGGCTTGCCGGCCCGAAAACAAATATCAGAGATAGAGAAAACGGCGGGAGCAAGCCCCCGCCCTACAATAATGAAATCAACAATAATAGAACAAATCCCCTAATGCCCGCAGGCATTTCATTCGCCGAAAGCGAATTTCATTGCGTAGTGTCCTTTTGGACACTACGCTTATTTTATTCGCTTTAAGCAAATCGCGCTTCTTGACGGCAGATATATCTTAAAGCCTATCGAGCCGTCATCAAGCCGATTAGTTCTGTATTTACAGGATAGTGAAGCTCGTCCGTCTCCGCCGAATTTTTTCTCATCGGTCGACATTATAGGAGCGTAAATGCCCGCAGCAAGATTCCTCAAGGGATATCCCTCGTAGGATCTGCTTGGATCAAAATTAAATACAAAAACAACATCGCTCCTCTTGTATACAAGGATCTTTTGTTCCTCATCGGTATAAATACTTATCGGCGCGGATGAAAAAACGCGGTAATTGCGCAATAGCGTCAGCATTTCTCTGTCAAACTCAAGCAAATATTTATATTTCAGGCTCTCATCCTCTGCAAGATGCCATTGACGCTTGCAATATTTATAGCTCCAGCCATTCCCCTCTCTTGGAAAATCTATCCACTCGGGATGACCGAATTCATTGCCCATAAAATTAAGATATCCCTCGCCCGCCAAGGATGCCGTCAAAAGCCTGAGCATTTTATGCAACGACATTCCGCGGTGTATTACGGCGCTGTCATTTCCGTCATTCATAGACCAATACATCTCACTGTCACAAAGGCGGAACATAACCGTCTTATCGCCAACAAGAGCCTGATCGTGTGACTCAACGTATCCTATATACTTTTCCCTCGGTCTGCGATTAGTAAGCTCATACCAAAGATACCCCATGCTCCACTGCTCATCGGGAAGAGTTTTCAGCAGTCTTATCCACATATCCGGAACACCCATAGAAAGTCTGTAATCAAAGCCTATTCCCCCATCCTTTATCGGAAGACACATTCCCGGCATAGCAGACATATCCTCGGCAACCGTTACCGCGTTTGGCTTTATCTGACGTATAAGCTCATTTGCAAGCTGAAGATAGGTCACAGCCTCGGTATCAGTATTAAGCGAAAAATAATCGTTATACGAGGTAAAGCTTGCTCCAAGCCCGTGATTATGATATATCATCGACGTCACCCCGTCAAAGCGAAATCCGTCAAAATGATATTCGGTAAGCCAAAAATTAAGATTAGAAAGCAAAAAGTGGAGAACCTCGTTTTTATTGTAATTAAACAGCTTTGTATCCCAAGCAGGATGATCTCCCCTCTCTCCTACGTGAAAGAACTGATATTCTGTACCGTCAAAAAGATTAAGACCCTCACCCACGTTTTTAACCGCATGTGAATGAACCACATCAAGCAAAACCGCAATTCCCATTGAATGAGCGGTATCGATAAGAGACTTTAACTCGTTAGGCGTTCCAAAGCGCGATGATGCCGCATAAAAGCTTGAAACCTGATAACCGAAGGAGGCATAATACGGATGCTCCATGATAGCCATAAGCTGAAGGGTATTATAGCCTGCCTCTTTAATTTTCGGCAAAATATTATCGCGGAACTCGCAATAGGTTCCTATTCCGTCCTTTTCCTGAGCCATGCCGATATGAGCCTCATAGATCAACAGCTCCCTCTCGGGTGAAAAATATCTGTTTTTCCATTCATATTCCTCATCGAATATCTCTGCACACCACTGATAAGTTCTGTCATCCTGAACTACTCTTTTTGCGTAAAGAGGAACTCTCTCAAAGCGGCTTCCGCCTTTTTCTATAACGGTTTTTACCTTGCAGCCGTGATAAAGCGATCTCTCCCCCGAGAGATATATCTCAAACACTCCGTTACCCTTAGGCGTAAGACGAAGTTCGGTCTGATCCCAGCCGTTCATATCTCCCATTATAAAAACGTTATCCGCAGCGGGCGCCCATTCGCGATAGACCCATCCATCTTCGGTTTTATGAAATCCAAAATACTCGTGCGCATTGGCAAAATCCCTCAAAGAGCCTCCGCCTGCAAGAAGCTCCCTCTTTTTGCGACGGTAATTTTCCATTCTGAGTTCTATATCCTTTTTATAGGGTATCAAATATGGATCATAATCAAATATTCTATAGCTCATAATACACCCCCTGTAAAATTATACTGTTTTCAAAGCTATCGCGAGAGCCCTTTTGATATCGTCAAAAACAAGCGTCGGCGTCATCAAAAAAGCGGCAACACTAAAATCGCTCTGAAGCTTTCCATTCTTGCAAAGATATATACTGCTCGCCGTAACGGCAAAATCAAGCTCGCCAAGCGGAAAGAATGCAAACACACGTTCTTCATCCGATCTCACGGCATCTATAGCCTCCCTCAACAGTCTGTAAAAGACAAAATCGTTTGGAGCGGTAAGGGTAAGCTCGGGAATCTCCTTTGCCACGGTAAGCAAAAATGAATTCGTAAAAAGTCTTACAAAGCCAATCTCCTTTGGCAATATCGGATTCTCAAGACGTTTCCATTCCTTTACCGTGAATTTATAATAAAGCTCATTAGATTTCTTTGGTATCTCACGGATTTTACTTCGCTTGAGCGGTGTACACTTTTTTACCTCGCCGTAATATTTTACTCCCGCGGTTTCCGCACCGAAGATCCTTTCCGACTGATAAATAGCTATATATTTGGGTATCGCGTATTCCTCTATCTGCGAAGCGGGTATATGATAAAACTTTCGCTTTAAAGAGACCCCGAACTGCCGCGGTGAGCGCAGAGCTCCAACCATAGTATCAAGCTCAAACGGCTCCGCGTTTTGTATTTTTTTGAACAGCTCAAGATCAAATGTTACCTCATATATCGGTTTATCCTTATAGGAAATTGCCTTAACACAAAGCGAATATTCCTTGTCCTCTCCGACACCACAAAACTCACAGGAGCTATCGCTTTTCGCTAAAAGCTCTATAGCCTCTGCCCTGCGCAAAAGCTCATCAGAAAGAGAGCCTTTTCCTTCAAGTTTTGCCGCAATATCGTTAATATGTGACATCATGAGCGCAGCGCGCTCGGTGCTTATAGCTATATTTCCCGAGTTTGCATCCTTTAATATTCCGTCAACCCTGCTTATATAGATATTACACAAGCGTTCAACCTCTCGGTGATAAACGTCAATGCCGATATTGCGCAGCTCCATAGAACGACAGCTCCCCACTTTTATTCTTTATACTCTGTATTTTTATTATAGCACATATCAAAGCTTTTTTCAATAACGCTTTATTGATTTTATCGTTATATTATGGTATAATAATCATAATAAATCAAAGGAGTCAGAAATATGCAGATCTTTATTGGCGGAATAGAAATTGAACTGTTGCGGAAAAAGATAAAAAATATGCATCTCTACGTTCTCCGTCCCGACGGAAATGTGCGTCTCTCCGTACCCGAAAAGCTTTCCGACAAAAAGATAGAAAGCTTTATTATTTCCCGTCTTGATTGGATACAAAGACAGCAAGAAAAAATAAACTCAGAGCCTCACTCTGAGCCATTGAAATATACAACAGGTGAAAAAATAACTATCTTTGGCAAGGAATATTTCTTAGAGATAGTGCACGGCAATAAAAACGCTTTCGATTTTTTCGACGCAAAAGCAATTCTTTACTGTAAGGCATCAAGCACGTCCGAGCAACGTGAGGCTATCGTGGAAAAAGCCCTGCGACAAATGCTCTACGAGCGAATCGCGCCCATCTTTAAAAAATGGGAATCGATAACGGAGCTTCACCCCTCCTCTTACCAGATAAAATCAATGAAGACACGCTGGGGGACCTGCAATACTCAAACAAAAAAAATATGGCTCAATCTTGAGCTTGCCCACAAAAATGAGGACTATATCGAATACGTAATTATGCACGAGCTGGCGCATCTTAAAGTATCAAATCACGGCAAGGATTTCATTGCCGTAATGGACTACTATATGCCTCGTTGGAGAGAGCTAAGAGAGAAATTAAATAAATAAAAAGCAGGATGCAAGCCATAAATCGCATCCTGCTTTTATTTTAGCCCTTGTTAGACCAATCCGAAAGCTTTGCAAAGCTTTCCTTACTTCCCGAAAGATAAAGTATATCACCCTTCTTGAAAATGTAGTCGGGACGTATTGATTCTAAAATTTCACTTCCATTTTCAACCGCAATTATGTTAAGTCCGAAATGGCCTCTGAAATTTACCTCGACAACACTTTTTCCAATAGCTCGCTCGGGAAGACTGAACTTTGAGATATTAAGCTTTTCACTAAGCTGAATAAAATCAAGCGACTGAGAGGTCTCAAGCCGATGCGCAAGACGTACCGCCATGTCTCTCTCGGGATAAACGACCTCAGCGCCAAGCCTCTCAAGAATATCCCCGTGAGCCGCGCTCGATGCCTTTGCTATAACCTTCGGTATACCCATTGAAATAAGATTAAGCGTTGTAAGGATAGAAACATCGATCTGCTCTCCGATACAAAGAATTACAACGTCACAATTCTGAATTCCTGTCTCACTCAGCGTTTTTTTCTCAAGATTCTTTACTATGTACGTGTTCTCTGTAAGCTCCTTCGCATAGTCGATACGCTCCTCATCCCTGTCAAGCACCACCATATCCGCTCCCGCAGAGGCAAGCTCCTCCGCTATCGCGGTTCCAAAGCGTCCAAGTCCAATTATTCCGTAAATAAGCTTTTCATTTTTTTTGTTTCTACCCATATTCTTCTCCTTAAAATCATCCTATTGCCAAATTACCCTCGGGATATCTTACAAGCGAGGTCTTGCTAAATCCCCATAGCGACGCCACGGTAAGCGGTCCAAGTCGCCCTATATACATTACAGCTATGCTGACAATCTTTGAGGGCAAAGACAAATCAGCAGTTATCCCCGTTGAAACACCTACAGTCGCAAAAGCACTCACCATTTCAAACATTATATCCTGAAAAGCTATATGAGGCTCAAGCAAGGCAAGTAAAAAGGTTGAGGACGCTATCACCGATATTCCTATAAAAGCTATCACCGACGCCCTTTTGTAGATTTCTTTTGATACAGAATATTTAAATACGGTTGCCTCTCCCCTTCGCGACGCGGCTACTATCGACTTTATTATAACGAAAAATGTAGTAGTTTTTATACCGCCTCCCGTAGAGCCCGAGGACGCTCCTATAAACATAAGAAGCATCATTACGGCAAGTCCCGCATTTGTAAAGGCTCCAAAGCTATAGGTGGAAAAGCCCGCCGTTCTTGCCGTTACACTTGAAAAAAACGCGCCCAGCCAGCTTATATTTTCTCCCTCGGTAAGCTTTATAAAAAGAGTTCCGCCAAGCAAAAGCGCGCCCGTCATAAGCAAAACGACCTTTGCGTGCACCGAATATTTTTTCACCTTAAAATTCTTTACACAAACCTCCTTTATAACAAGGAAGCCTATACCGCCGAGGATTATAAGCCCCGAGGTTATAAGATTAAGCATTACATTATCCCTAAACGGCTCAAGACTTGTACCAAGTCCAAAAATATCAAATCCCGCGTTATTAAACGAAGAAATCGAATGAAATATACCGTATCCCAACGCCGTTTTCCAATCATATTGCTGTAAAAACACAGCAAAGCTCAAAAGCGCGCCTGCCAGCTCTATAACAACGGTGGTAATAAAGACCTGCTTGAGAAATCGGATAACGCCGTTTCCCGAACTAAGATTCATTGCCTCGTGAACAAGATTTCTGCTTTTCAGATCCATCTTTTTTCCCATAAGCATTATAAGTCCCGCTCCAACGGTAGCCACACCAAGACCGCCTATCTGAATTAAAACCGCAATAACGCTCCGCCCGAATATACTGAATGTCGAGCCGACATCAACAGTGGTAAGTCCCGTAACACAAACAGCGCTTACCGAGGTATAAAGCGAATCTATATATCGAAGCTTTACTCCGTCGTTGAGGCTTATCGGAAGCATAAGCAATAGCGAGCCCAAAAGAATAGCAAGCATAAAGCCCCCCGCTATAAGCCTTACGGGCGGTTGCTTTTTTATAAATTTTATCATAAAAAGCTCCTCTTTTTACAATAATTATAATATACGTATATTTTATTTTATCATAAAACCCAAAAAAATACAATACCCACGGTATATTATTTTTTATCTGTGTATTTTTTTTAAAACTATTGAAAGCAAAAATAAAATATGATATAATGTAAAAAATAAGGGAGTAGTCTGCATAGCGACTATGCGGTAAAGTCAACATCACGTTATCTGGCTTTATCTTAATTGACGAGACTTATCTGTGCCTTTGCAGATACGCCTTGTCTTTTTTCTTTATTTTCAGCCACATTTCAAATAATTTGGGGAGGAATCAATGAAATTCTATTGTGAATCCGGCGAAAAGGTTCTCGAAGAGCTCGCCGCCAAAAAGGACGGACTTTCGTCCGCTGAAGCAGAAAAACGACTTTCGGAAAACGGAAAAAACAAGCTCATTGAAGGCAAAAAGGAATCCTTGATACATCGCTTTTTCAAGCAACTTGCCGAGCCGATGACAATAATCCTTTTAATTGCCGCAGCTATCTCTGCCGCTATGGAGATATACCACGGAATAAGCAAAGCTCAATTCGAGTTTCCTACAGACGTCGTTATAATTCTTGCAGTTGTTCTTATAAACGCCATTCTCGGCGTAATTCAGGAAAGCAAAGCCGAAAAAGCTATCGAAGCTCTGCAGGAAATGTCAAAGGCTCAATCAAAGGTTCTCCGCGACGGAAAACAAATTCTGATACCCAGTGAGGACCTCGTTGTCGGCGACATTGTAATTCTTGAGGCGGGCGATGCAGTTCCCGCTGACGCGAGAATTATAGAATGCGCCTCTATGAAGGTCGAAGAAGCAGCGCTTACGGGAGAATCTGTTCCCGTAAATAAAAAGACAGAGGCTCTTACGTTAGGTGACAACGGAGACGTAGCTCTCGGCGACCGTAAGAACATGGTATTTATGGGTTCCACTGTCGTATACGGACGTGGAAAAGCCGTTGTTACAGGCACGGGAATGAGTACCGAAATGGGCAAGATCGCCGACGCCCTCGCAAAAGCGGAGGACGGAAAGACTCCGTTGCAGATGAAGCTTGCTCAGTTAAGTAAGATCCTGACCTTCCTCGTTATAGGCATTTGCGTTATAGTATTTGGAATAAGTATGCTCAAAGCCTTTCTCATGGGTGACGGATTCAGCTTTGAAGGCACGCTCGACTTCTTTATGGTAGCAATTTCTCTCGCGGTTGCCGCGATTCCCGAGGGACTTGCAACGGTAGTTACTATAGTTCTCTCAATAGGCGTTACCAATATGTCAAAGCGAAACGCCATTATCCGTAAAATGACTGCCGTTGAAACACTCGGCTGCACACAAATAATCTGCTCCGATAAAACAGGTACTCTTACGCAAAATAAAATGACGGTCGTGGAGCATTACGGAGAGGACGAGGCATTGCTTGCAAACGCTATGTCTCTCTGCTCCGACGCCGAGTATGACGAGCAAGAAAAAACCGCCGTGGGCGAGCCTACCGAGTGCGCGCTCGTAAACTACGCCGAGGCTCTTGGACTTAACAAAAATCTTCAAAAAGATATTCTCGTGCGCATTGGCGAGGTTCCCTTTGATTCGGGCAGAAAAATGATGACTACCGTTCACAAAGCCGAGGACGGCTCTCTTATCCAATTTACAAAGGGCGCGCCCGACGTGATAATCGGACGTTGCACGCATATTCTTAAGGACGGCAAGTCCGTTGAAATGACCGCTGAGCTTTCAAGCGAGCTTCTTAAAGCTAACAAGAGTATGGCGGACAGAGCCCTGCGAGTCCTCGCCGTTGCTAAAAAGGATCTCTCCTGTGAGCCCGAGGTTTACACGAGCGAGGCGCTTGAATCCGAGCTTTGCTTCGTTGGTCTTGTTGGTATGATAGACCCCGTTCGTCCTGAGGTCAAGCCCGCAATCGACGAATGCAGAATGGCGGGAATCCGCCCGATAATGATAACGGGAGACCACAAGGACACTGCGGTTGCCATCGCTGCCCAGCTTGGAATAATCAGCTCTCCCGAGCAAGCGATAACAGGTGCCGAGCTTGACTCTATCTCCGACGAGGATTTCGATATTGCAGTTGAAAATTACTCGGTATACGCTCGCGTTCAGCCCGAGCATAAAACGAGAATAGTAAACGCTTGGCGCAAAAAAGGCAAGGTCACCGCTATGACGGGTGACGGAGTAAACGACGCCCCCTCGATAAAGAACGCCGATATCGGTGTTGGAATGGGAATCACGGGAACAGACGTAACCAAAAACGTTGCCGATATGATCCTTGCCGACGATAATTTTGCAACTATAGTTTCGGCAGTCGGAGAGGGACGCAGAATTTACGACAACATCAAAAAGGCAATCCAATTCCTCCTCGCCTCAAATCTCTCCGAGGTACTGACAATTCTTATAGCAACTCTGATTCTCCCCTCGGACGTCGCGATATTCGCGCCTATCCACCTATTGTTTATAAATCTCGTAACCGACTCGCTTCCCGCGTTGGCTCTCGGTATGGAAAAGCCCGAGGCTGATATTATGAAGCGCAAGCCGAGAAAATCGGGCGAGGGCGTCTTTGCCGACGGAATGGGCTTCGCGGTTGCTTATCAGGGAGCGCTTGTAACGGCAATAACGCTTCTATCCTACTTTATAGGTACAAAGCTCCTTGCTCCATATTATAGCATCACCGATACGGCTACAATAAATATGCTTGGAACAAGCATGGCATTCCTTACTCTTTCGATGGCAGAAATCTTCCACGCGTTCAATATGCGCTCGCTTAAGGGCTCAATATTCACCGTTAAAAAGCAGAATCTCTGGCTTATCGGAGCGGGGATACTCTCATTTCTCCTTACGACCGCGGTAGTTGAGCTTTTACCCGGAGTTTTCAATCTTTACCACTTAAATCTTATCGAATATCTTATAGCTATGGGACTTGCAATTCTCACGATTCCCGTAGTTGAAGCAGTTAAGCTCATCCAAAGACTTTTCGCAAAGCACCGTAAGCAAAAAGAAAAATAAAAAATGATATGCACCCCAAAAGCGTCTGACCTTTTGGGGTGCATATTATTCACATAAGGGTTTATTCAGTTCACCTTTGCAACGGTATTTAAGGCTACCGCCCCGCCGCTGTAATAGGTGTCAGGCTCATAGGTCATTATCTTCATGGATATTTTTTCGCCGTTTTGGGGAACAGTATCAAAGCTTACTGTTTTAAGATATTCACCCGGCTTTATGAGTCCCGTCTCGGCAATCACCTTACCCGAGGCATCAAAAATACGGAGCTTCATCCAAAGCGAATTCTCCGCGGAGTTGGTAAAGTAAACATCGGCCTTTCCCTCGGATATATTGACCTCGCCGCAAATTGACGCACGAAAGCTCATTCCCTCTCTGTAGACCTCGCGGTAACCCATATTCTCGGGTACGTCGGGAGTTCCCTGCTCTGCGCCCTCTTCAAACGGAGGCGGAACAAATGCGGCCGTCTCGGAGGATTTTTCCGCGTTATTTTCCCTCGAATTCAAAATCGCGAGAGCAACAACGGTAACAGTTATCGCAACGGCTATAGCAACTAAAAGGGATATAATAACGGCATCGAACCTTTTTGCCTGAGTGGTTTTTTCTTTGTTGATTTTATTTTTTCTTTTCCTTTTACTCACAGTATGACCTCACAAATTATAGCTTATATAAACGCGCAAGCCTTACGCGCTTGTATAAGACATAATTTAATATTACACAAGGGGGCTTTTGCCCCCTTGTAAGAGTTTGCTATTAGTTTGCAGCAGTTACGGTAACGGTTACGGTACCCAACTTAGCAGCAGCTGCGGTAGGAGTCTCGCTCGTATCAGCAGCTATAGTAACTACCTCGTTATCTGCAGAAGCAAAAGCTCCCTCTACACCCGCGTTAAGCGTAAAGGTCTTTACCAAACCATCGGTGTCCTGATCAGCATCGGTAATAGTAACGTCAACCGCAGCACCTACAACAGGTGCATAAGTAACGTTAACAGCAACAGCCGCATTAGAGTGGTTAGTAACGGTTACAGTTGCATCTGAATTGCCCCATCCTGCGCCTGTGGTGGTGTAGCTGTGATCAGCCGCATTCCACTCTTTGTCGCCTGCGTCATAGGAAAACTCAAGTCCTTCCCATACTACGTCTACACTGTAAACAGTAGCTTCATTAACAGGATCATAGGTAAGAGATACGTCCTGAGCAGGGATAGAAGCCAAGTTGTTGTAGGTTGTTGCAGAAACTGCAAAGGATGCGCAAAGAGCTACTGTGAGCACGAGCGCGAGAATTGTGAAAAGCTTTTTCATGTTTTT
>JAFQPL010000087.1 GCA_017411785.1 Clostridia bacterium | reverse complement strand
TTTTAAGAAAGTAATATTATAAAAGGAGAGCTTTGACTATGAAAGGTATTAACAATTTTTTCTTCCGACTTGATCTGCCGCAAAAAGTTTGCATGATATTATTCATTCCGCTTCTGCTGTTCAATCTTTTCGCGCACGTTGCGCTTCTATACGCCTATATATTCATTCCTTTGCTTGTTTTGTGCCTTGCGGGTGCGATCATTCGATTTCCACGCCCATCGGATGACGAGATAATTAGATCGATAAGCGATGCTCACGCCGCTTATCACGAGCAAATACTCCGTCAGTATTCCGAGATCAAGGATGAAAATACAATTTTGATCGAAGGATTTTCCACTCAAAACGCTTGGCTGAAAAGGAACATAGATAGTTACGCTGTTTATCCTGCTTGCAGGAGTCTTGTTTTCGTAAACGTAAATGAAAGCGAGCTGTTTTTACATATAAAGGACACTCCTATTATGCAGTCCACCGCCGCTCCTGAAACAAAGTTTTCTGCTTCAATTGAAAATAAATTGACAATTACACCGGTGAAAACCATCAAAAGAGCAAAGACCATTCTACTGGATTTTTCCGTCGGGAACGAAAGCTTTTCTGCATATATCAGATCTAGGGACAGATTTAAAATTAAGGAGATCATTGAAAAATCACATTCATGCATAACGGCAGATATGAGAAAAATTGATGATTTTTTCGAAAAAATCTAAAAAAGCGAGCAAATTGCTCGCTTTTTTGATATTATCAAAACCGTTAATTATTTACCGCGTGCTTACCAAGAAAATGCTTAAGTATGGGGCTCTTAGGATTACCGAACACCTCTTCCGGCGTTCCGCACTCCTCGATAACTCCGTTCGCCATAAACACTATCTTATCCGCCACGTTTGCCGCGAACTCCATCTCGTGAGTTACGACTATCATAGTGCTATCGTTGGATTTCAAGCTGCGAATAACGTTCAGCACCTCTCCCGTAAGCTCTGGGTCGAGGGCGCTGGTAGGCTCGTCGAAGCACAGAATATCCGGTGTGAGCGACAACGCTCTTGCAATAGCCGCTCTCTGCTGCTGACCGCCCGAAAGCTGACAGGGATAGAAATCAGCCTTCTCGGAAAGTCCTACCTTTTCAAGCAGCTCTTTCGCCTTTTCCTCGGTTTCGGGATTGATCTTTGCCTTAAGAGCGACGTACTCTTCCTTGCTTATCTCTTTGTTTTTATACTGCTTTTTCAGCTCGTCGCGTCTCAGCAGTCTTGCCGCAAGCACCAGGTTTTGCATTACCGTGTACTGTGGGAACAGATTAAATGACTGGAAAACAAGCCCGAAGTGAAGTCTTCTCTTTCTTATCTCGCTATCCTTAAGCTTTTTACCCTCAGCTGCATCGAAATACGGCTCGCCATTTACCTGTATATTTCCTTCATCCGGTATTTCAAGGTAGTTCATACAGCGAAGCAGCGTTGTTTTTCCGCTTCCCGACGAACCGATTATGGCAAGCACCTCGCCTTTTTCAAGCTCGAAGCTGATGCCTTTCAGAACCTCGGTCTTACCAAAGCTCTTTTTAATGTTTTTAACCTCAAGTAATGCCATATCTCCGCCTCCTTATACTCTGTAATATGAGAGCTTTTTCTCGATATAACCGAAAAGAAGCGTGAGAAGACCGACAGAAACAAGATAAAATACCGCCGTATAGAAGGTCGGCCATATCAGCGCGCTGGTAGAGGCAAATTCCTCTGCTACCTTGAGTATTTCTGCGACCATAATAACTCTCGCAAGAGCAGTATCCTTGACCAGCGTGATGACCTCGTTCGACATAGGCGCGAGTATTCTCTTTACCACCTGCATAAGCACGACTCTGAAAAAGATCTGTGACTTTGTCATACCGAGAACCTGACCTGCCTCATACTGACCTTTGGAGATGCTTTCTATACCGCCTCGGTATATCTCGGAAAAATAGCAGGCGTAGTTTATAACGAAAGCGACGATAACTGCGTTAAATCTGGTAAAGAGCGCTGCATGCCACATAAGACGCGGAACGTAAAACACAACGAATATCTGAAGCATAAGCGGAACTCCGCGGATTATCCAAACGAACACCTTTGTTACATACGCAAGCGGCTTGAATTTAGACATAGATCCGAAAGATATCACTAAACCTAAAGGAAGCGCTAACACGAGTGTTAGCGCAAAAATCAGGCACGTCGTTTCGAATCCTTCAAGTAACCTTAAGGTTACCTTCCAAAATGATTCCCAAGTTATTGCCATTATTTATTCCTTTATTTTAAAATTAGTCCTCGATCTTCTCAACGAGCTGAACTACGTTTTCAAAGCCATACTTTGTTGCAAGCTCTGCGATCTTTCCGTTCTCAAAGAGTGTTTTTATAGCTTCGTTTACCTTAGCTGTAAGCTCGCTACCCTTGGAGAAGCCTATTGCATAAACCTCGGAAGAAAGCTTGATATCTTCAACGATTATAAGATCGGCGTAGTCACCCTGTCCGCAAACGTTCTTTGCAAGAACGATATCCATTACTGCGAAATCAACCGCACCGGACTTAACTTCGAGGAATGCCTTATTCTGAGCTGTATACTTGTCCATGCTTCCTGTCTCGCCGATAACGGATGCCGCATAGCTTTCACCTGCGCTTCCGCCCTCAACGCCGGCCTTCTTGCCTGCAAGGTCAGCTTCGCTCTTGATCTTATCTGCGTTATCCTTCTTGATAACTACGCACTGCTGATTGAGCATGTAACCGTATGTAAAGTCAACGAGATCGGAACGCTTTGTATCAACACCGTCGATCTTATCTGTAGAGTTAGCTGTGAAGCCGTTCCAGATACAGTCGATAGTACCGGAGGAAAGCTCCATATACTTCTGTCCCCAGTCGATCTCCTGGAACTTAACGTCGTAACCGATGATCTTACCGACCTCGATAGCGAACTCGGACTCGAATCCTGTCCAGTTACCGTTCTCATCTTTTTCGTTCATGTTTTCGAAGATAGTTACTCCGCAAACGAGTGTAGGCTTTTCTTCGTCTGTCTTTTCGCAAGCAACGAAGCAGCATGCGCACATTAGTCCTGCGAGGACAAGTGCAAGAATTCTTTTCATTTTGATTTTTCTCCTTTTGCTTTTTAAGCATTAAAAAATTTCGCACCGGACTTTTTGGGATACTCAACTCGCTATGGATGTCCCTTAAAAGCTCCGATAGAACTATTATAGCAGTTTATGCACTGCTTGTCAAGAGAAAATGCAAAAAATACAATAATTATGCAATATTTTATGCGATTTTTTTACAATTATTATTTATTATAGTGTTTTTTATTGTTTGAATAAATATTTTTGCAATTATGCGGCGTATGTTAATTCAAATTTTGATTTATAGGTGTGGTTCATAAAGCCTTCTCCTCGGGACGAGAACAAGATAACTACGTTATCAAGCGAGTTTGCTATGCAAACATCGGGTGGCACCATAGGTGACGGATGAGGGGTACAAAGTGCGAATATTTCCCCCCTCATCACCGCCTAAGCGGCGGAGCTTCTCCCCGAGGAGAAGCCTT
>JAFQPL010000086.1 GCA_017411785.1 Clostridia bacterium | reverse complement strand
GGGACGAGGCTCACCTCTGTTACCCTCGATAGAGGTCATAAGTGCGGTTTCCTCACCGCAAACGAAGGCGCCCGCGCCAAAACGAAGCTGAATATCAAAATTAAAGCCTGTTCCGAATATATCCTTACCCAAAAGTCCGTACTCACGAGCCTGCTTTATAGCAACCTCAAGACGGTGAATAGCTATCGGATACTCTGCTCTTACATATATGTAGCCTTCATCTGCACCGATAGCGTATCCTGCGATAGCCATAGCCTCGAGAACCGCGTGAGGATCTCCCTCAAGAATAGAACGGTCCATGAACGCGCCAGGGTCACCCTCATCGGCGTTACAAGCAACATATTTCTTTACGTTTCCTCTGTTACCTGAAGCAAACTTCCACTTGAGTCCCGTGGGGAATCCTCCGCCTCCGCGTCCGCGAAGACCGGAATCAAGAATGACCTCTATTACCTGATCGGGAGTCATCTCGGTAAGAACCTTACCAAGCGCCTGATATCCGTTCATAGCAATATACTCATCGATATTTTCGGGGTTTATAACTCCGCAGTTACGGAGAGCAACTCTCTTCTGCTTCTTATAGAATGCAGTTTCGGAAAGCGATGTTGCGTGATGAATATCATCACTCTTAGCCTCATGATATACAAGTCTCTCAAGAGGACGGCCCTTAAGAAGATGCTCAGAAACGAGCTCAGGAACATCCGCTACCGTTACATTGCTATAGAAAGTACCCTCAGGGTAAACTATCATTATAGGACCGAGCGCACAAAGACCGAAGCATCCTGTCATAACGACACTAACCTCGTCCTGAAGCCCGTTTGCGATAATTTCAGCTTCCATCGCGTTCTTTATCTCAACGCTCTTGGATGATGTACAGCCCGTACCACCGCAAATTAAAACGTGTGATCTAACCATTTTTCAAAATTCCTTTCTATGTTATCAATCAAATCATTAGTTTGCTGCGCCGATCGTGTACTCGGTAACGACCTGTCCGCCCTTAAGATGCTTTTCAACGATCTCCTTTGCCTTAGCCTCGTCAAGCTTTACGTAGGTAACCTTTTCCTTACCCTCCTCAAAGATCTCAACAACAGGCTCATATTGGCAAATACCGATGCATCCCGTTTGAGTAACGCTGACCTTATCGGCAAGTCCCTGGGCATTTACACCCTCGGTAAAAGCTTTAAGAACAGGTCTTGCGCCGGCTGCGATACCGCAGGTAGCCATTCCCACTACTACGCGGATCGTACCCATTCCCTCACGGATAACGACCTTGCTCTGCATTTTTTCTCTTATTGCTGCAAGTTCTGCTAAAGATTTCATAAAAATTCCTCCATCATATTTTAAAACTAAATAGAATTCAAATTTTTGTACTGCTCTGCAATATACTCCTCTATCCATTGCTGGACCTCAGGCTCAGCAAGTGATATTCCTTCACCAAGCACGGCTCTGATCTCCGCTGTTTTCAACTCTACGCATCCTTTAGGACTCTCGTCGGTAAACTCAAAGTCTATCTCAGGACTTCCCGCGATAAGCACACAAACGGTTGACGCTATATCTCCGAGCGGCATGCAGTCGATACTGTTCGTATCAAAGCTGGCTTCGAGTATAGTTCCGCTCTCACCCTCCTTAACAGAAGATGTTATCGACAGTGTTCCACCCGTCTGTTCAGCCGCCATCTTTAAAAGCGGCAATCCCATGCCAACCTTTCGCGTAGTTCTGGTCGTATAAAACGGATCTGTAACTCCCCGTAATATTTCCTCACTCATTCCGCAGCCGTTATCGGATATCAAAAGTTTAAGAATTCCTCTTTCATCGGTGTTCAAGGATATCCGTACAAGAGTAGCTCCCGCTTTGACAGAGTTTTTAGCAATGTCAAGAATATTCAGTGACAGTTCCTTCATATTTTAAGTATTACTTGTACTTATCAAGAATTGCAGGCATATCCGCGGGAACAAGTCTACCGTAAACCTCGTTGTTTATGGTAAGTACGGGAGCAAGTCCGCAAGCACCGATACATCTCGTTGCCTCAAGTGAATACTTTCCGTCAGGCGAGGTAGAGCATACGGGAAGTCCGAGGATCTCGGTTATCTTATCAAGAAGCGCACCGCTTCCCTTTACATAACAAGCTGTTCCTAAGCAAACTGCTATAGCAACCTCTCCCTTGGGGTTAAGAACAAACTGCGAATAGAAGGTTGATACACCGTAAACCTCTTCTACAGAGATTCCCATTCTGAGCGCGATCATTCTCTGAACCTCAAGTGGCAAATAGCCGTATATCTCCTGCGCCTGCTGAAGAATAGGCATCAATGCGCCGGGGGTGTCCTTAAGCTCATCAATAACGGCATAAAGCTTCTCCTCCTGCGCCTTTGTTCCACGAAACATTACTGTGGTCAAAGCTTTTTTCATTTTAAATCCTCCGTGATTTTTTATTTATTTTTATTTTTTAATTAAAATAAATCAACATTAATTAAGTTTCCCCGCGTCAAGCATCTCAAAGATCCGCTTTCGCACGAGACTTGAGCTATACGGCTCATCGTCTATCAAAAAAGAATTTTCCGCTTCGTTTATATTCCAAAGCTGATGAGCGTCGGAACAAACGAAAATATTATCCCCATTAAGCTCCTCAACAGTATCCGAAATTTTTTCTGCGTTTTCTCTTTCTCTGAGCTCAAAGAACTTAAATCCATACTCGCACGGTATGTCACCAAGCACCGCGAGTATTCCGTTAGACTCTCTGTCTATATGAGCGGGATGAACGTGCGCTCCGTAAGATCTCGCAAAGCGCACAGCCTCCTCTATCGGCAGATCGGTAGGCGATATAAGCAAGCTCTCCACCTCACCTATCGGCTCATCATCACCGTTAAGAATAAGCTGCTCGCCAAAGATTTCGGGACGGTTTTTTATCGGCAACAGATGCTCTTCTATTGCCGCGTCAAATTTCATGGCGTCATCAAGCTCCTCAAACAAGCACACAAGGTGTATGTCCTCCTCGGTTGAAAGCTCAACTCCCGCAATAGGAATTATCCCCTGCCTTTTACACGCCTCAAAAAATGCCGGGCAATTCTTTGCCGAATTATGATCGGTCAGCGCAAGAACATTAAGTCCCTTTATCGCCGCCATGCCCGCAATATTATTAGGAGTCATATCGTTATCGCCGCAAGGTGACAGACAGGAATGAATATGAAGATCGTAATAATATCTCGTCATAACATCGAAGCTATCCTGACGCAAGCCTCAAAGGTATCGAGCCCTGTTGAAATAATGCTTACGCCTTGCTCCCTTGCTCGCCGCAAGGCTTCCTCATCAGGTCTTACTCCCTCTGATAAAACTATACAAGCGGGGTCAGCAAGCGTGCATACCGCCACGATATTAACATTTGACATTATCGTAACCCACGCGTCGCCCTCTTTGGCTCTGCCCATGACCCAGCTCAAAAGATCTCCCGCATATCCGCCAAGGATCTCTCTTTCTCCGTCAGCTATATATATAGGTTCAAAATCCGCCGTCTTCGCAAGCATTTCAACTGTCATATACGCCTCCGTAAAAATCCGAAATTATTTTTCCGCCCTTTCGCGCAATCTTATAATACAATTATCTATGCTAGCCTCGCCTCTCACTATGTCCTCAGCAAGCGCGTGACAGCTCGGCGCTCCGCAAGAGCCACAATCAAGATGCGGCAAGCCCTGATATATCTCCTCGATCTCGCGCATTTTCGTTATCGCTTCAAAGCGATCGCTTGAAAGCGCAGCAGCGGGATTTTCCTCAATATCAACATCATAAAAGACATCTTCGCCAAGAGCCTCACTATCAGGAATCGTGTTTTGCGATACCGGCAGATACTTTCGCAAGGAACGCAATCTTGCCTTTGCTACAAACGGATTTTCAACGTTAAGCGTTCCGCCGACGCATCCGCCTATACAAGCGTTAAGCTCAACAAACTCAAGCTCATGCATCGTTCCGTTTTCGACCTCATCAAGAACCTTAATACAGTTCTCTATTCCGTCCGCCGCGAGATATTTATCAGAAAGCAACGATGTAGCCTCTCCTCCCGAGCCAGCCCAGTTAAGCCCGATAATGCCCGTCTCGGAAATCAGCTTTGGGTCCTTGAGATTTTTCATCTCGGAGCGAAGCTTAAAATAAATATCATTTATTGCCAGTCCCCCGTTTACCGCGCTTTTCTGTACGCCGACGGGATTCTTTATATAGCTTATCTTTGCCGGACACGGAGATATAAACAAAACACATATATCATCATCGCTAAGCTCGGGATTTCGCTCCATTGCCTCGGCTCTTGCGTTTCTCGCCGCAAGCTCTATCGGCGGCATAAGCGGAAGAAGATTGTCAACAAGCGATGGAAACCTGAGCGCTATAAGCCGCACTATAGCAGGACACGCCGAGCTTATAAGCGGCTTTGGAAGACCCTTTCGCTTTATGTATCTTCGGGTATGCTCGGTAACAAGCTCCGCAGCCTTTGATACCTCGTAAACCGCATCAAAGCCGCACCGCAAAAGCGCATCAAGTATAGAATCCACTGAATCCAGATCAGCAAACTGACCGTAAAGCGCCGGCGCAGGTAACGCTATTTTATATTTATAGTCCGAAAAGGCTTCAAAAGAATCATATCTGGCTTTTTTTGCCTGGTACGGACACAGTCGGATGCACTCACCGCAATCTATACAACGCTCCTCGGTTATGACCGCATGTCCGTTTCTTACACGAATAGCCTCGGTAGGACACCGCTTTATGCAATTTGTACAGCCTTTACATCTTGTAACATCAAGAGTCACCGAATGCTTATAATTTAACATTTTGCGTCCTCCCCCCAAGGATCAGACGTTGACAGTCATATATATCGTAGTTCCCCGTCCTACCTCGGATTCTATTCTCATCTCATCTGTATATCTTTTCATATTTGGCAAGCCCATTCCTGCGCCAAAGCCAAGCGAACGTATATTATCGGGCGCAGTTGAATATCCCTCTTGCATAGCAAGCTCAATATTCTTTATACCCGGTCCGCTATCCGCAAGAATTATCTCTATTTTGTCAGGCGATACATTTACGTCCGCGCTTCCTCCGTTTGCATGAATGACCATATTTATCTCGCCCTCATACATAGCCACCGAGACTCTGCGTATCACATCAGGAGGAAACCCCATATCTCTCAAGAGCTTCTTTATTCTTACAGAGGCTTCGCCCGCCGATGTAAAATTACCGCCGTCTATATCAAAATGAAAATTTATTTCTCCTGCCATTGCGTACACTCACCTCCCAAAAGGCCGTTAGTATACAACAGACCGCATGCAACATACATTCTTTCATCAGTTGTCATAATAACTATCCCGGCATTTGCCGCAAGATCTACAACATCCTCTGTTGGTTTTTTACCTCTGACAAAAACTATGCATCTCATATCCATCATCATAGCAGTTCGCACGACCTGCGGATTGCAAAGTCCGGTAAGAAGCACCGCTTGATCCTTAACAAACGCAAGCACATCGCTCATCATATCGCATCCGCATGCAGAATTGACCTCGCCTTCGGCAAGCTCCTCCCCGCACAGAATATCTGCATTTAAAAGTTCCTTAATTTTTGATATTTTCACTATCTGCTACCACCTTCGTTTAAAACTTAACAAAGAATTGCTACAACGATTCATTTTATAAGCATACATACATATATATTATACAATATTTTTTCTCAATTGTCTATACTTTTTTTGACATTTAAAAAGAAAAACCGCACAAAAAAACGTGCGGTCTTTCATATATTTTGACGGAAGCAATAAATACTGCGAAAATATCCGTATTTTTGCATAAGATTTGCATATCGGCGCAAATATATCCAATTTTATTTTGCCTCAAACCAATTCCTTCCGATATGAGCCTCAACGTCAAGCGGAACAGAGAGCTCGATAGCTTTTTCCATAGATTCCTTGAGTATATCATAAGCTCTGTCTGCGCAGTCCTTATGCGCCTCGATCAAAAGCTCGTCGTGTACCTGCAAGATAAGCCTCGCATCTATATTCTCTGCCTTCAGGGCCTTGGAAACGTTTATCATTGCTATCTTGATTATATCCGCCGCAGTTCCCTGTATGGGGCTGTTCATTGCAACCCTCTCGCCAAAATGCTGAAGATTTTTGTTTGAGGACGCAAGCTCGGCTATCCTTCTGCGTCTGCCAAAAAGCGTAGTTACGTAACCGTCCCTTTTTGCCGTAGCTTTTATCTCATCAAGATAGCTCGAAACATTAGGAAATCCCTCAAGGTAGCTTGCAATATATTTTTTAGCCTGCGACATAGATATCCCCAGATCCTCCGAAAGAGAATATTCTCCCATTCCGTAAAGTATACCGAAATTTACCGCCTTTGCCCTTTTACGAAGCTCGGATGTCACCTCACTCGGAGAAACGCCAAAAACTCTTGCTGCCGTTGCCGTGTGGATATCCTCGCCCGAAATAAAGGAATTTATCATAGCCTCATCGTTTGCTATATGAGCAAGGATCCTAAGCTCTATCTGCGAATAATCGGCATCGATTATAACGTAATCCTCGCTTTGAGGGATAAAGAATTTTCTGAACTCTCTGCCCTCAGCCGTTCTTATCGGAATATTCTGTAAATTGGGCTCCGCCGAAGAAAGTCTGCCCGTCGCCGTACCCGTTTGATTGAAAACGCTGTGTATTCTTCCCCGCTCATCCGCCGCCTTGGGAAGTCCGTCCGCATAAGTTGATTTAAGCTTTGTCATTTGCCTGTAATCAAGGATATCCTCTATTATCGGGTGGTACGGAATAAGCTTTTTCAGTACGTCGGCATCGGTGGAATAACCCGTTTTGTTTTTCTTGATAACGGGAAGCTTCATCTTGTCAAAGAGAACCTCTCCAAGCTGCTTCGTAGAGGAAATATTAAACTCCTCTCCCGCAAAGCTGTATATTCTTTCGCGAAGCTCCTCTGCGCGCGCTCCAAGCTCCTCTCCATAGCGTTTTATTCCCTCGGAATCAACGCAAAAGCCGTTAAGCTCCATTTCTGCGAGCACAAGCGCAAGCGGCATTTCTATATCAAAAAGCAGCCCTTCGTTGCCATTTTCAATTATCTTTTTTTCATAAATCTGCGCGAGCAAAAGAATTATCATATCTATCGCGCTGTCATCATTCAAGGTCTCTCCAAGCTGTGAAAAAGCAAGGCGCTCAAGCGAAAAGCTCCCCTCGGTTGAATCAAGCACGTAAGCCGCAAGCATAACATCAATGTATATTTTGGGAGCGGAAAATCCCTTTTTCGCAAAAAGCTTATAGATAGCCTTAGCGTCATAACAAGCTACCCTGCAAGACTCAAATATTTTCAAGGAATCCTCGTTAAGCTCACAGGAATAACGCTTTTCCCCGTCGCAAAGCAGCAATATCTCTCCATTGAAGGCAGATACACCGACAGTCTTTCCCCTCAGCGTGCCGCAAAGCTCATCTGCGTTGCTTTTTTCAACAGGAAGCTCCTTTAAGCATGAGACTCTGCGAACGCCGCCGTCCTTTTCTTCACCAAAGGTAAGTGAAATATCCTCAAGTCCAAATCTTTTTATAAGTGCCAAAAACTCAAGCTCAACAAAAAGCGAATAAAGTGTCTTTTTGTCAAATCCGTTATAGCCGCAATCCTCAAGAGAAATTCCTATCGGCGCGTCGCAGCTTATTCTTGCGAGCGTTTGGGAAAGATATGCGTTTTCCCTGCCATTCAGGAGCTTTTCCTTTAACGAGGCGCTAATCTTCGCCTCATCGAGCTTTTCATATATCGCGTCAAGACTTCCGAAATCGGCTATAAGCTTAAGTGCGGTCTTTTCGCCTATCCCCGCAACTCCGGGTATATTGTCGGACGTATCCCCCATCAAAGCCTTTACGTCGACAAACTGCTCGGGCTCTACTCCGTAGGTCTCCCTGAAAAGCGCTCTGTCAAAGCAAGGGGTCTCCTTCGTTTTAACAAGAAGCACGCGGGATCTATCGTTTATAAGCTGAAGCGAATCACGGTCACCCGTAAGAATATACGCCTCCACGTCCCGTTCAACAGCCATTCTCGAAAGAGTGCCGAGAATATCGTCTGCCTCGTAGCCCTCTACAGATATAACCTTACATCCCATACCCTCCATACACTGCTTTGCGTAAGGAAGCTGAACGGCAAGCTCATCGGGCATTCCCTTACGGTTAGCCTTATATCCCTCGTACATTTTATGTCTGAAGGTAGGAGCCTTCAGATCAAACGCCACCGCGCAATAATCGGGCTTCAGCGAGGATATCTGCCTTTCAATGATATTTGCCATACCGTAAACCGCATTAGTATAGAGACCGTTTTTATTTGTCAGCAGCCTTATACCGTAAAAGGCTCTGTTTAAAATACTGTTACCGTCTATAACAAGAAGCTTTTTCATATTTATCACTCCGTAAATTTTTAAAAAAGCTATCCTGCTTCATATGCAAAGAATAGCTCTTCGCTAAAACAAGATAGCTCTGCGTAAATTATTTTTTTAATTCGTGTTCAAGCCAAACAAGTCCCAACTCAAGAGCCTCGTACAAGCCCTGCTTTGAGCCTTGACGCAAAATATTAGTCTGATTTTTAGGATCGACCACCTGTATAAATATATTATCGGGCAAGTTCTTTCCATCCTCATTTTTATAGGAAAGGATCTCCAATATCAAAATACATTTATCATTCATATCTCCGTAGCAAATAGTATCACCCTCTCTGACGAGCGGCTTCCCCTTGTACTCAAGATACTTTCCCTCTACAAGCTTTATTTCCTCTGCCATATCTATATATTCCTTTCTCAAAACATATTTATTCAAACCAAGTTAAAACAATTATATCACGGTATAAGAAAAAAGTCAAGAAATTACTCTCACTTTATAACGGCTTTTTTTCGGCAAAGCTCTCCGCTTGCGCTCGAAACAGTGCTTGCAAGAGTAAATATCGCGTTCAGTTTATCCTCCGCCAAGCGTTGTCCACAATCGCGAGGCGCGTCCGCAGGCTTAGTTATACACCTCACCGCGCACTCGTTTTTTCTCAACGAAGAAAGGATCTCGCGTCCATTTTCATCTGCCCCCAAAAGATAAGTATATTCAGGCACCTGAAGCAGAAGCTCGCGCTTTACCCTTGTAAGTGAAAACAGTATCGCTCTTCGCAGCTTTGCGTCGGTATATCTTTTTGTTCGCAAGCTATTCCAAAACTCCGAATAATCTGCGCTTGAAAGTGCGAGTGAATGTATGCGCTCCGCGATCCCGCCCTCGTTTTCGGCAAATTCAGAAAGCTCCTTGGGATCGGAAAGACGGAAATACATAAGATAAGCTCGCTCCAAAAGTCTCTCATCCACAAGCTCGCCTCGATCCCCGGGAAAGCTCAGACTCCCCTCTTTTATTCCTTTTCTGAGAGCGGTTGCCGAAGGCAGCTCTCCTTCCTTAAGCGTATCGTCACGGTATGCAAGTCCCTCTCTTCTCACGGTGTAAAAATCAAGATCGAACCCCTCTTTTATTGAAGCCTTGATATACTCCACGCCAAGCAGATCGTTTGATGAGAGCATTATCCCCGCCGAATCCTCAAGCAAAGAGAAATAAGCGGAAGCCGCACCCTCCCCGCACTTTTTTCTTGCTTCAAACCGTTCGGCAAAGCTCGGCTCTAACGAAGCTCTTGCAGCCCTTGTCAGCAGCTCTATATCTCCGCACTCGGAACCAAAAACAATAGCGTCACAAATAGGCGCAAGTATCCGAATCCCTGCCGTTGCAAAATACTCCGCGCTTGCAGAGCACCACGGAAACGGAAGCTCAAGAACAAGGTTAGCTCCCCCGTTTACCGCCATTTCCGAGCGTAAATATTTATCAAATATAGCAAGCTCTCCTCGCTGAACAGAATTGCCGCTCATTGCGCAAACTATATTTTTTGCTCCAAGCAGCCTTGCCTGTTCAAAAAGATATGCATGTCCCTCGTGAAAAGGATTAAATTCGCAAATAATTCCCAAATTCATCGTTTTTATTCCTTTTATTTTTAAAAATGCTATTGAAAATTGTTTACTAATATTGTATAATTTAATTTGTAATTATATTAAATAGTTCTACGGAGGTATAAAAAATGAACGTACTTGTAGTTAATGCAGGCTCAAGCTCGCTTAAGTACCAGCTTATCAACACAGATACAGAGGTCGCTTACGCAAAGGGACTCTGCGAGAAGATAGGAGCTCCTGACTCAAGCATAACACACAAAAATCTCATCAAAGGCACAAAGCTCGAGAAAGCCGCTGCCATGCCCGACCATGCGGAAGCAATGAAATACGTTATCGAATCCCTCACCGATGCCGAATACGGATGCATCGGCAGCATGGATGAGATAGACGCAATCGGTCACCGCGTAGTGCATGGAGGCCCTTATTTCACGGACTCCACCCTTCTTACCAAGGAAATCTTTGAGAAGCTCCAGCTCTGCAAGGCATTCGCTCCTCTTCATACCGAGGCGCACATCATGGGTATCAACGGATGCACCGCAGTAATGCCCGACAAGCCGCAGGTTCTCGTATTTGATACGGCATTCCACAAAACAATGCCGATGGAGGCTTATTTTTACGCGCTTCCCTATGAATACTACGAAAAATACAGTATTCGCCGTTACGGTGCTCACGGAACCTCTCACCGCTTTGTAAGCGCAGAGATGGCAAAAATTCTTGGAAAGCCTATTGAGGAGACCAAGATAGTAACCTGTCACATCGGAAACGGATCATCGATAACCGCAGTTCTCGGCGGTAAGGTAATAGACACCTCTATGGGACTTACCCCCCTTGCAGGCGTTGAAATGGGAACCCGTTGCGGAGACATCGATCCGTCGGTAGTAACCTACATAATGGAGAAAGAGAATCTTACTCCCGCGCAAATGGATCACATAATGAACAAAAAATCGGGATTCCTCGGAGTTTCAGGCGTTGATTCCGATTCGCGCGCTCTTGAAGCAACTATTGCAAAGGGACCTTCAGACCCATCCTACGCAAGAGCTAAGCTCGCGGTTGATATTCTTTGCCACGGAATCAAAAAATACATAGGATCTTACGCTGCGCTTATGAACGGACTCGATGCAGTCGTATTCACCGCAGGTATAGGAGAAAACAACGCAAGCTTGCGTGAAAGTGTTTGCGAGAACATGGAATTCCTCGGAATAAGCTTCGATAAGAAAGCAAACAACGAGAACGCTCACGTTTCCGGCAACACAAGGATCTCTACCGAGGATTCCAAGGTCGCGGTATACGTTCTTCCCACCAATGAAGAATTGGTTATTGCAAGAGATACCGCAGAAATAGCCGCAAAGGCTTGAGTTCTCCTTTAACAATTTTAGCACAAATATCATTTATTTGCAATAAAAAAGGAGTATTTTCCAATGGAGAAAATAAAATTCGCCCTGCTTGGATACGGCGGAATAGCAAAATCGCACAAATTCGGATATGAGCTTCTTGAAAAGGAAGGCTTCCCTATCGAATTAGTTGCCGTTTGCGATATAGACGAAGGTCAATTCTCTGCCGCAGAGGAAGCAATAAATCTCGGCGCTACATACGGCACCGATCTTAGCGGCATCAATCTTTACACGAGCCTTGACGATATGCTTGAAAAAGAAGATATAGATGTAGTTGACATATGCCTTCCGTCATACTTGCATAAGGACTACGCAATAAAGCTTATGCGTGCGGGAAAGCATGTTCAATCCGAAAAGCCTATGTCTCTTTCATACGGCGACTGCCAAGAAATGCTCAAGGTTTCCGAGGAATGCAATAAAAAGCTCACCATCGGACAATGCTTGCACTTTGAGGCAGGCTATACCTATCTCAAAAAATGCGTTGATGAAAACACATTCGGAAAGCTTTTGAACCTTAATCTCGAGCGCCTCTCCGAGCTTCCCTCTTGGAAATGCTTTGAGGGGTGGTATCTCGATATAAACCGAAGCGGAAGCACTCCTTTTGACCTGCACATCCATGATATCGATATTGCAAACTATATACTCGGAATGCCGCGTTCTGTCTCCGCCGTTGTCATTGACAATGAAGTGCCTATGCAGTACATAAGCTCACGCCTTTTCTACGACAATGGCGTTAAGGTATTCGCAACTGCATCATGGAACGAGTCAAAGGGTACGCCCTTCGTTATGTCGTACCGCGCACGCTTTGAAAATGCAACACTTGTCTACCGAGGCGGCTCGGTAAGCGTTTACCCTATGAATGCCCCCGGCTTTGAAGCAGAGGAAACTCTGAAGGAAAACCGCAAGGACAGAATGGCAGAGGAAATACGCAACACCGCCCTCTCGGTCGGCGACCCCAACTTTACCAACACGGCAAATACGCCCGAATGCGCTGCAGGCTCGATACTTCTCATTGAAAAGCTTATCCAAAGCGCTAAGGCAGATGGAGAAATGATCTATCTTTGATCTTAAACTTTTATGAATAAAATAGGTGCAATGATCAATTACGATTACGGAGTTGATCTTAATGAAAAATTTAGCAAAAACCGCGAGCTTGAAATATACTCCTGCCAGCTTTGCATCTGGAACGTCGATATTTTCAGAGACGAAGAGCAAATAAAATACGTTTCCGAAGCAATAAAAAGCACAAACGTGACAGTTTCTGCTTTATGGGCGGGATACACAGGTCCTGTCATGTGGAATTTTACGGAAGGCCCTGATACCATAGGATTAGTTCCCTCGGCATATCGCTTCAAAAGGCTCGAGGAGCTTATGTCGGCATCTGATTTTGCCGAAAGAATAGGCGTTAAAAATATCGTTACCCATGTTGGATTTATTCCGGAAAACCCAAGCGATCCCGATTTCAACGGAACGGTGGCGGCGCTAAAGCATCTTTGCGGATATATGAAGCAAAAGGAACAGTTTTTCCTTTTTGAAACAGGTCAGGAAACTCCAATAACGCTTTTACGCACTATTGAAGCTATAGGAACGGGAAACGTTGGAATAAATCTTGACACGGCTAACCCTATACTTTACGGAAAAGCTAATCCGCTTGACGCTCTTGATGTTTTTGGGAAATATGTTATGGACACTCACATCAAGGACGGCTTTTATCCAACCAACGGAATGTATCTCGGACACGAAAGCCGAGCGGGTGACGGAAAAGCGAACATCCCGGCAGTCGTAAAAAAGCTTATCACAGAATATGGCTATCAAGGCCCTTTTACGATCGAACGTGAAATAAGCGGCGAGCAACAGTTAAACGACATAATTCACGCAAAAAGGCTGCTTGAGGATTCCATGCGAATCGCTAACGCAAACATAAAAGGAGAATGATCTGTTATGGAAAAGCTAACAAGGAAATACGGTCTTATAACCGCTATTTGTATGGTGGTGGGAACCGTTATCGGCTCAGGTGTATTCTTTAAAGCTCAAAACGTACTCAATGCAACCGGCGGAAACATGCCGCTCGGAATTGCCGCATGGTGCATAACGGGCCTCATTATGATAATCTGCTCTGCTCAATTTGCCGTTATGGCAACTAAATACGAGCGTGTAAACGGCGTGATCGCTTACGCAGAGGCAACGTGCGGCAAGGGCTATTCCTACGCTGTCGCATGGTTTTTGGTAAACATCTATTATCCGGGAATGACCTCCGTGCTTGCTTGGGTATCGGCAAGATATTTCGGGGTTATCGTAGGTTGGGATATGACGAGCGCACAAGTTATGGTTCTCGCGGCTTTCTTCCTTATACTTTCCTACACATTAAACGCGATTTCCCCAAAGCTTGCAGGCAAATTCCAAGTAAGCGCAACCGTAATAAAGCTTATCCCTATAGTCCTTATGGCACTCATCGGCTCTATTGCGGGGCTATTCAACGGCGTTCTGCCGCAAAACTTTGTGACCACCGTCGGTGACGCGGTAGGCGGAAGCGCGGGAAGCGGTCTTTTTGCGGCTATCGTTGCTACGGTATTTGCATACGAGGGATGGATAGTAGCAACTTCCATAAACGCGGAGATCAAAAATCCAAAGAAAAACCTTCCAATCGCATTGGTCGTTGGCGCACTGATCGTAGTAGCCGCTTACGTTCTTTATTACATAGGCGTTGCGGGTGGAGCTACCAACGAGGTTCTTATGACAGAGGGACCGCGGCTGACGGTAAGGAGATATTCCGGATCGTGTACGCGGCGGCTCTGTCCGCATGGTTTTCCTGACAATACAGCCGAATGGGGGGAGCTTCCGATAAGAAGCTCCCCCCATTCGGGTTTTTCAATGGTCACGAATCACAGGATCAGCTGCCCAGCAGATCGTCCAGGTCAGCCTCGGTGTAGCTGGAGGCGTCGGCAGGAGCGGTGACGGCGGACACGTTCTCGTAGGAGAACCCGGCGTTCATGGACATGGATACGTTGACGGTCTCGCCGGCTACGGTGACCGAGTATGCAACGCTCATGGCGATGCTCTCGTACTTACCGTCGGAGATGGTGATGACGTAGGACAGCTCGCCGATGGCGGCAGAGGCGTCAATGCTGCCCATGGTCTCGCCCAGGATGTCGTTGAGCGCCTTGCGGCCCTCCTCGGTGATGCCGGTACAGGTCACGACCTGCTTGCCCTCCTTGGTCTCCAGGGTCAGGGTCTCGAACTGTTCGGGGGTTACGGGCATTTCGGCGCTGTTCTCCTTCAGGAACTCGGCGTAATCCTCCTCGTTCATGGTGGCCTTCATCTTGACGTTCTGGCCGGCAACAGCCATATCGTAGTACAGAACCTTGTCGAAGACG
>JAFQPL010000085.1 GCA_017411785.1 Clostridia bacterium | reverse complement strand
TCTTCCGAGCCATTTGTAAATACTGCTTCTGACGCATAAAATATTCTCATCATTTCAAGAATCTGATGTCTATCCTGTTCTTCCATATATCTGATTCTGCTTTTCATGTCTTTCACCCCACAAATTCAAGTTTATCGATTAGTTGTATTATACCATAAAAACGGCAAAAAGTAAACAGGACGGCTAAAAAGAGTTTACAGTTATGATTTTGCTTCGCAAAAGTTTTGAGATGCTACGCATCGTTATGGTATGATTGCCCTGTTACTTCAAACTGTGCCGTAAGGCACATCATAACTTGGCGTAGCCAATCATAACTCATAACTTGCCGTAAGGCAATCATAGTTGTTCTCAAAGAGATAACAAAAAATGCCCAACCGAAGTTGAGCATTTTTTGCAAGTTTCGACGAAAGTCGAAATTATCTCTTTGAGAACTGAGGAGCGCGACGCGCACCCTTGAGTCCGTACTTCTTTCTTTCCTTCATACGAGGGTCACGAGTAAGGAAGCCTGCTGCCTTAAGAGCGGGCTTATTGTTCTCGTCTGCCGCAACGAGCGCTCTTGCAAGTCCGTGGCGAATTGCGCCTGCCTGACCTGAAAGTCCGCCGCCGTTTACGTTAGCGATTATATCAAACTTACCCATTGTATTGGTTGCCGCAAAGGGCTGATTTACGATAAGCTTTAAGGTCTCAAGACCAAAGTAATCGTCAATATCCTTCTTATTAATAGTGATAACGCCTGTACCCGGAACGATACGAACACGCGCTACACTCTTTTTTCTTCTACCTGTGCCGTAAAAATAGGGCTTAGAGCTTGTGTACATATTCATTTACCTCCTTACTTAACTTCAACAGCAACGGGCTTCTGTGCAGCCTGTGCGTGCTCAGCGCCGGCATATACCTTGAGTCTGGTGAAAGACTTTGCGCCGATAGAATTATGAGGAAGCATGCCCTTTACTGCAAGCTCCATCGCAAGTTCAGGCTTGGTTGCCATAAGAGTCTTATACTTAGTTTCCTTAAGACCGCCAATGTAGCCGGTATGTCTGCGATAATACTTCTGCTCAAGCTTATTTCCCGTAAGAATAGCCTTATCTGCATTGATAACGATAACGAACTCACCGCAATCTACGTGAGGGGTGAATTCAGGACGGTGCTTTCCGCGAAGGATGTTAGCTGCCGCCACTGCAACACGGCCAAGGGGCTTACCTGCAGCGTCGATAACGTACCATTTACGCTCAACCGTCTCAACTTTTGCCATATAGGTTGACATAGTCAAAAACCTCCATAATTTTTGTTTTTATTTTCATACCTGCATATTATATCACGCATCCCCTGTATTGTCAATAGCTTTTTAAAAACTTTTTTCAAAAAATTAATTTATCACGCGCCAATCTCGTTTTTTCTCGCAAAACGACCCATTTTACTCATTTTTTCTCTTTTGCTGTTTTAAAATTTTTTCATAAAAAAATCGGGAAGCAAGACATTTGCCCTTCCCGATATTGTTTTTATTCTTTCTTTTTCCCCGAATTTTAAATAAATATTTTTTGGATCTGTCTGCCTTCCATAGCGGCTTCAAGAGTTGGAGTAAGTAATTCAAAGGACGCTACAAGCGAATGAGGCTTGCCGTTTGGATCATCCTGCTCCATAGGCACAAAAAACACGTTCTTTCTGTTGAGCATCGTCGATATATTTTTAAGATTAGACGATAGCGCGTCATTTGAAGCAAGCGCTATCACGAGCGTTCTGTTTGAGCGCAAATGAGCCTTTGCCGCCATACTCACCGCTGTATCTGTGATCCCTTGAGCCATTTTTGCCAAGGTATTTCCCGTGCAAGGACAGATAACAAGAGCGTCAAGCTTGATTTTCGGTCCGAGAGGCTCTGCATCAACAACTGTACTTATCGCTTCTCTTCCCGTGAGCTCAAAAAGACGTCGTTTCAAATCACTTGCACTTCCGAAGCGTGTATCGGTTGAAGCAACGTTTTCGCTTAAGATCGGCAATATCTCGTGTCCTTGCTTCACAAGCTTCTCAAGCTCCGCAAGCGCGCGTCTGTGCGTACAATACGAGCCGCACATCGCAAAGCCTATCATAGTCCCACCTCCGAAGCAATATTTCTGACACAGTCCGCAACAAGCTCTCCTGCGCTCTCGGGTGCGTACTTTCCGGGAAGCGAAGATGCCCAAAGCACCTGTGAGCCCAGTCGTTTTGCGGAAGAAACGTCAACTCCTCCGGGAGAGGACGCAAGCTCTATAAGCTTTGTCTTTTTATCCATATTTAGAAGAAAGCGCTCAAGAAAGATCCAAGACGGAACAGTATTAAAAATAATATCATAGCCCGATCGAATTTCCATAATACTCTCATCTGTAATACGTTTTGCGGTTGCTCCGCTAAGCTCTGCCCAAGCGAGATCACTCTCCTTTCTCGCAAGAACGCAGACCTCTCCTCCCAATTTCAGCAAAAGCTCGGTAAGCGCTCTTGCTATCCTTCCGTATCCCGTGATCGCAAAGCGCGCGCCGCGTATGTTTTTTTTCATATTGTTCATAGCAATTGAAAGAGCGGCTTCGGCTGTTGTATAAGCGTTATTTATCTGAAAAGCTTCGGAAAGAAAATAATCTATCGTTTTAATTCCTTTTTTCTCTGCATATTTTAAACTCTCCTCGGGTATACGTCCTCCGACAAGAAGAGTATCTTTAGAAAGCGCGTCTATTATATCTGAAAGATATATTTGCCCCCCAGTAAAAAAAGGGGCGTTTACCCTGACACCGTCCAAAGAGCAAGGAAGCGGCAATACGGCTATGTCAGCTTCGGCAAGCGCATCTCTTATCGATTCCGACTGCCTTACCCCCTCGATAGCTTTACCGTCACCACCAAAATAAAAAACCGAACGTCCTTCGCGCGCCAAGCTTTCTGCGGCGGCGCGCTGACGGTAATCCCCGCCAATAAAAACAATCTTCGACCGCATGTTCATTATAAATGTGTATCCTTTCTAAAAAACGTAAAACACAAAGAGTGTTCAATAACATACTATGCGTCAACGCAAAAAAAGGAGCATCATGCGCCTGCAAAAAAAAGCAAGCATCACGAGCCCCTTATTCAAGCGGCAGAGTAGCCTCATAAAGCTCTCCTTCGGAAAAGGAATGGACCTTTTCACCAATAACGTAATTGGTTTTACCGTTGAGAAAGCAAAATCTTGCCGACTCAGAAAAGATATTCACCCCTTCACTGTTACTGTAAAG
>JAFQPL010000084.1 GCA_017411785.1 Clostridia bacterium | reverse complement strand
CGGTTTTGTATACGTTCGTGCTGAGTACCCCATCGCGGTACAGCGTTTGCAGCACGCCATCAACCAGGCGCGCGAAGTTGGTCTGCTGGGTGAGAACATCCTGGGCACCGGCTTTAACTTCGACATGGAGCTGCGTTTGGGCGCAGGCGCATTCGTTTGTGGTGAGGAAACCGCTCTTATGACCTCTATCGAGGGTAACAGAGGTGAGCCTCGTCCCCGTCCTCCTTTCCCCGCAGTAAAGGGATTGTTCGGACAGCCTACTATTCTTAATAACGTTGAAACATACGCAAACATCGCGCAGATAATTCTTAACGGCGCGGATTGGTTTAAGTCTATGGGAACCGAGAAGTCAAAGGGAACTAAGGTTTTCGCTCTCGGCGGTAAGATAGTAAATACAGGTCTTGTTGAGGTTCCTATGGGAACAACTCTTCGTGAGGTAGTTGAGGAGATCGGTGGCGGTATTCCCAACGGTAAGAAGTTTAAGGCTGCTCAGACGGGAGGACCTTCCGGCGGATGTATTCCTGCTTCTCTCATAGACACTCCCATCGATTACGATAACCTTATCGCAATAGGCTCTATGATGGGCTCAGGCGGACTTATCGTTATGGATGAGGATACCTGTATGGTTGACCTTGCTCGTTTCTTCCTTGAGTTTACGGTTGATGAGTCCTGCGGAAAGTGTACTCCTTGCCGTATCGGTACCAAGAGACTCCTTGAGATACTTGATAAGATAATTGCGGGTAACGGTGAGCTTGAAGACCTCGATAGACTTGAGGAGCTTTCAAATTACATTAAGAGTGCATCGCTTTGCGGTCTCGGTCAGACTGCTCCTAACCCTGTTCTTTCTACGCTTCGCTACTTCAAGGATGAGTATATAGCTCATATTGTTGATAAGAAGTGTCCCGCAGGTGTATGTAAGAGCTTGCTTCAGTTTAAGATTAATCCCGACAAGTGTATCGGATGCGGAATGTGTGCTAAGAACTGTCCCGCTGATGCAATTTCGAGAACCGATTATATCGCTCCCGGTCATAAGCTTGCATCCTTTGAGATTGATCCTAAGAAGTGTGTTAAGTGCGGTGCTTGTATGGAAAAATGTAAGCCTCACGCAATTTATAAAGATTAAGAAAGGAAAAGTGTGGCATGGAAACTGTAAATATAAAAATAAACGGCGTGCAGTACGCTGTACCGAAGGGCTCTACTGTGCTTGAAGCAGCAAGAGCCGCAAAGATAGAGATACCAACTCTTTGCTACCTCAAGGATATAAACGAGATAGGCGCGTGCCGTCTTTGTCTGGTTGAGGTTTCAGAGGGCGGAAAGCCTTTCAGATTGGTTACCGCTTGTGTGTATCCTGTAACTGAGGGCATGGAGGTTCTTACGAATACTCCTAAAATAAATAAGTCGAGAAAGACTAATCTTGAGCTTATTCTTTCAAATCATGACAGACAGTGTCTCTCGTGTGTTCGCAGCACGACCTGTGAGCTTCAGAAGCTCTGCAATGAGTACGGTGTAGACGAGAATTATTTTGGTGGCGTAAAGAACGAGTATGCGATAGACGACAAGTCGCCTATTATCCGTGATAATAACAAGTGTATCCTTTGCCGTCGCTGCGTAGCTGCATGTAAGGCGGTTCAGGGTATAGGCGTTATCGGAGCAAATGACAGAGGATTTGATACTCATATCGGCTCTGCGTTTGGTGTGGCTCTTTCAGAGACTTCTTGTATTAACTGCGGACAGTGTATAGTAGCTTGTCCTGTAGGAGCTCTTTATGAGAGAGACGACACCGATAAGGTAAGAGAGGCTATTGCCGATCCTTCAAAGCATGTATTTATCTGCACAGCTCCTTCTGTAAGAGCTCAGATAGGTGAATGCTTTGGTTATGAGCCCGGTACTGACTGCGAGGGTAAGATGGTTGCGGCTCTTAAAAAGCTTGGATTTGATGGCGTTTATGACATGAATCTCACCGCAGACCTTACTATTATGGAGGAGGCTACCGAGTTCCTCGGAAGAGTTAAGAATGGCGGACCGCTTCCTATGATCACCTCTTGTTCTCCCGGATGGATAAAGTTCTGTGAGCATTACTATCCTGAATTTACCGATAATTTGTCAACCTGTAAGTCTCCTCAGCAGATGTTCGGCGCGGTCGTAAAGACCTATTACGCAGAGAAGATGGGATGGAATCCCGAGGATATCTTCTTCGTATCCGCAATTCCTTGTACCGCAAAGAAGTTTGAGGTAGGCAGAAACGGTCAGAGCGCTGCGGGCGTTCCTGATGTCGATGTTGCGATCACCACCCGTGAGGTTGGAAGAATGATAAGCAAGGCGGGAATTGATTTCAGAGCGCTTGATGACGAAGCGTTTGACGTTCCGTTTGAAATAGGATCGGGCGCGGGCGCTATCTTCGGTGCAACCGGCGGTGTTATGGAGGCTGCTCTCCGTACTGCTGCAGAGGTTATCGAGGGCAAGCCTCTCGAGTCTCTTGACTTTAACGAGGTAAGAGGAGTTGAGGGCGTTAAGCTTGCTTCCTATAAGCTTGGTGATATCACTCTTAATGTTGCTGTAGCCTCGGGTACTGCAAATGCGAAAAAGGTACTTGATGCTGTTAAGTCGGGCGAGCTTGACGTTCAGTTTATAGAGATAATGGCATGTCCGGGCGGATGTGTAAACGGAGGCGGTCAGCCTATCCAGCCCGCATCGGTACGTATGACTACCGACCTCAGAGCTGTACGTGCGGCAGTTCTCTACAACGATGATAAAAACAGCGATCTTCGTAAGTCTCACGAAAATTCTGCGGTTAAGAAGCTCTATGATGAATATTTTGGAGAGCCTAACAGTCATAAGGCACACGAGATACTTCATACACATTATGTAAAGCGCGGTCTCTGATTAAAAATAACAAGGAGAGATGATTTATGAAATCAAAAACTTTATGGATAAGATTGCTGTCTGCAGTTGTAGTGCTTTGTTCTGTAATAACTCTTTCTGCGTGTGCAGCTGACGAAGGTGCTGAGTCCGGTTCGGATAGCGGAAGCGGCAGTGGTAGCGACAGCACCAATACGACCGTTAACAACGGACCGAGAGCAGAGGATTATCCCGCGAGCGCCAATTTAGACTTTACCTTGATTAAGGGTAAGGGCTATCAGTTGAAATCTGCTTCGAAATGTAAGGATGAGAGAATTGTTATTCCCGCTACCTACGCAGGTACCGACGGCGTTCCCCAGCCTGTAGTTTCGATAGCGTCCAATGCTTTAAAGGGTAATAAAACAGCAACATCTGTTTATATTCCCGATAGTGTTACAAGCATAGGAAAGAATGCTTTTGCCGGGGCAGCCGCACTTAAGATGGTTGTTTTTGGATCAGGCCTTACGGAAATTGGCTCTAATGCTTTTGAAAACTGTAAGGAGCTTGTTACTGTTTATTTTAAGGAAGGCTTGACCAAGATAGGTGAATACGCGTTTGCGGGATGTGTAAACTTGTCTAAGGTTGTGTTCCCCGAGTCACTTAAAACGATAGGTGAATCCGCTTTCCAGCGTTGCTCCAGATTGACCAGCGTAACTTTTGGAAAAAGCTTGACAAAAATCGGCGATTTCGCTTTGTATTTCTGTAAGAATATTTCTGAAATTAACTATACGGGAACTACAAAGGATTGGAAAAAGGTTTCCGCTGACGCGAAGGTATTTCTTTCGGTTACTAACACAAAGGTAATTAAATGTGCCGACGGAACCGCGCCAATTCCCAGTATTGAAGGTAATAACACTCTTCCGGATTAATTAAAATAAAATGCGTATCGCTGCGGCGATACGCATTTTTACTTTCGCTTTCCCATATAATATTATGAGGTGATGAAATGAAAGCAAAAGTAATAAAAAATTTTTTAAGCGCGATAGCAATTATTGTAGCTATCTCAATTGTTGCGAGTATCTGTGTATATGCGGAGCCTGATAATAAAAGAGGACTTCACCCTGATGAGAGCTCGGCGGATCCGCTCGGACTCGATTGTAAATCGGCAATATTGCTCGAAGCAAATACGGGTACTGTGCTTTATGAAAAAAACGCGGATGAACCCTTGCCGCCGGCATCGGTTACTAAAATTATGACGCTTTTACTTGTTATGGAGGCGATAGAGGATGGCAGGGTAGAGTATGGGGATAAGGTCAGGGCAAGCGCAAATGCTTGCTCAATGGGAGGATCGCAGATCTACCTTCGTGAGAATGAGGAAATGACAGTCGAGGATATGCTTAAGAGCGTTATTATAGCCTCGGCAAATGATGCCGCGGTTGCTTTGGCAGAGCATCTTTGCGGAAGCGAGGAATCCTTTGTTGAGCAAATGAATATAAAAGCGGGCAAGCTTGCCATGGAAAATACTCATTTTGAAAATACTAATGGTCTTGATGACACCGTGCAAAATCACGTTAGCTCGGCGAGGGATATTTCGATAATGTCAAGAGAGCTTATAAAATATCCTAAGGTGACTGAGTATAGCTCGATATGGATGGATAGTATACGAAACGGAAGCTTTGGGCTTACTAACACAAATAGGCTTATAAGATTTTATAAGGGCGCAACGGGGCTTAAAACAGGCTCTACGGATAAAGCTGGATTCTGTATAAGCGCAACTGCCGAACGCGGTGATATGAGTCTTATTTGCGTTGTTATGGGGGCAAAAACGCGTGATATCAGAAATTCAATAGCGACCAAGCTTCTTGATTACGGCTTTAATAATTATAGGATTTTCAAGGCTGACGCTGAAAAGCTCGAAAATATTCCGATATTGAGAGGTGAAAAAGCAAGCTTTGCAGCTGAATTTCCTGCGGTAAAAATTGTTGTTCCAAAGGAAACGGGTAAGATACGAGCCGGAATAAACGTAATAGAAAATATAAAAGCACCTATAAAAAAAGGTGATATAGTGGGATTAGTTTCTTATACCGACGGAAAAAGTGAAATATGTCAGGTCGATATAATTGCCGTGGAAAATGTGGAAAAAAGCTCTTTTTGGGGGAACTTTAAGCTTTTTTTGAAAAAATGTGCCGAAATAATTTGAAAAACGAAAAAAGTTCTTAAAAAAGTCACAGTTTGTTCTAAATTTAAACAAGCTAATATTGTATAATTGTTGTGTATGTATATAATACAAATTTAAATATAAAAGAGGTAAAAAAATGACACTTAAGTTGAACGATACTTACGTAAAATCATTCATTAAGGATGGTGAGCTTGAGGCGATCTCGGCTGAGGTCAAGGCGGCTCATAAGTGCCTTCTCTCAGGAAACGGCGAAGGCAATGATTTCTTGGGTTGGGTAGATCTTCCTTTCAATTACGATAAGGAGGAATACGCAAGAATAAAGGCTGCGGCTGCAAAAATTCAAAAGAAATGCGATGTTTTTGTAGTCATAGGTATAGGTGGCTCATACCTTGGCGCGAGAGCGGTTATTGAGTATGTAAAGTCTCCGCTTTATAACAATCTCAAGCACGAGGGAACTCCCGACATTTATTTTTCGGGATGCAACATAAGTGCGCAGTCGCTTAACGAGCTTTTGGCGATCTGTGAGGGTAAGGATATTTGTATTAACGTTATATCCAAGTCGGGAACTACTACCGAGCCCGCGGTTGCTTTCCGTGTTTTCCGCGAGCTTCTTGAGAAAAAGTACGGTAAAGCAGAGGCGAAGGAAAGAATTTTTGTTACCACAGACAAGGCAAGAGGAACTCTTAAGAAATTCTCCGACGAAGCAGGATATGAGACCTTTGTTGTTCCGGATAATGTAGGCGGAAGATTTTCGGTTCTTACGGCAGTAGGCTTGCTTCCTATCGCGGTATCGGGAACAGATATAGATGCGCTTATGAAGGGCGCTGCGGACGCGGCAACCGAATTCAAGGCAAGCGACGATATAAATACCAACCCTTGCATGAAGTATGTTGCTATCCGTAATATCATGTACAGAAATGGAAAGGGCACAGAGATCCTTGTAAATTACGAGCCATATGCCGCAATGCTTAATGAATGGTGGAAGCAGCTTTACGGTGAGAGCGAGGGTAAGGATAAGAAGGGCATTTTCCCTGCGTCTGTTATCTTCTCGACCGATCTTCATTCGCTCGGACAGTTTATTCAGGATGGCTCACGTAACATTTTTGAGACTGTTGTTTCCGTAAATGAGACTAACGAAAAGAAGCCTGTTCCTTTTGACGAAGCAAATGTTGACGGACTTAACTTCCTTGCGGGAGTTGATCTCAACGAGGTAAATAAGATGGCTATGAAGGGAACTATCTTGGCTCATGTTGACGGTGGCACACCTAACATTCTCATAGAGATTGCGGATAAGAGTGAGTATTCCTTGGGATATCTTCTTTACTTCTTTGAGTTTGCGTGCGGCGTTTCGGGTTATGTTCTTGGTGTAAATCCTTTCAATCAGCCCGGTGTTGAGGCTTATAAGAAGAATATGTTTGCTCTTCTCGGAAAGCCCGGCTATGAGTCGGAGAAGGCTGCTCTTGAGGCAAGATTGAAATAATCAAAAACAATAAAAAATATACAAAAAAATTCAAAAACCTATTGAAAAATTGAGCATTTTGCGATATAATATATATGAGTACAGTGACTCAATAAAAAATTAGGAGGTTCCACATGTTGAAATTGATTATTGGCGTAAAGGGCACAGGTAAAACAAAGGCTCTCATCAACCTTGTAAACACGGCTTCTGCCGATTCTAAAGGTGATGTGGTTTGTATAGAGAAGGGAGTAAAGCTCCGTTATGACGTTAAATCGTCGGTAAGACTTATAAACACAGAGGAGTACTTTGTTACGGATACCGATGCGCTTTACGGCTTTATTGCAGGTATTTTCGCAAGCAATCACGACATTACAGATTTGTTTGTTGATTCTGCGCTTAAAATATGTAATAACGATGCCGCATCCTTTGATGCTTTTGTAGAGCTTGTTGCTAAGCTTTCGGAAAAGCTTGGTGTTAACGTTGTTATGACGTCTTCGATCCCTGTTGAAGCTGCAAGTGATACAGTAAATAAGTACATTTGATCTACATAAGGCTTTGATGCGAAAAATTATAAAGAGAACCGCTTTTCAACACTGAAAAGCGGTTCTCTTTATAGAATAATTGAATTACACGTCGAGTGTTTCAAGGTAAGCAACTACATCGCCAACGGTTGTAAATTTGCGAATATCGTCGTCCTCAATGGTGATTCCGAATTTTTCCTCACAAATCATAACGAGATCGGCAAGCTCAATTGAGTTTATACCAAGATCGTTAGAAAGCTCTGCCTCCATAGTGATTTCGGCAGGGTCGATTTGAAGCTCCTCTACAAGAAGGCTAACAAACTTATCGTACATATTTATATCCTCCAAAAATTGTTTTAATTAATATGTTCGGTCTCATAAATTATACACTATTTTTCATGTGATGTCAAGTAAAATATTTCTTTTAGAGGTAAAAATGCGAAAATATATAAAAAGGTTACAATTAAATTGACATTTTATCGCAAATATGATAATATTTACATATAAAAAGGAGGTGTATTGAGATGGAGCTGTTTAAACGCAGATATTTTTGCTTTATAGCTTTTGCTTTTGTTTTGACGGCGTTGCTTTGCACTTTCTTTTCGGCGACGGTAAAGCTTGTTGTTATGAGCGCGGCATTGTTGGCTCTTGCGGGATCCGCTTTTTTCTTTGCGCGGTCTAAGTGTAAGAGCCTTGTTGCTCTGTTTGCCGCGTTTTTGTCCTTAGCTATAGCTATAAGCGCGTTCAGCTCCTATATGTTCATATCGAGGGCGGAAAAGGAAGCGGATTCGCTTCTCGGCAAGAATACGGTGCTTGTTAAAATAATTCATCCTATAAAAGAGGATGAATATAACGTCAGACTGCTTCGAGTGGGCGATAAGGACGTTGACATAAGCGCGGAGATAGCGATAAAGGACGTTCAAAGACTTGAATACGGTGATAATGTTATTGTTAACGGAATGATAGACCGCGCGACGGACGTTTATGAACCGTCCAAGATTATGAGGGTTACCGCTTGCGTTGACGAGCCTATGTTTTTCTCAAAAGAGGAGAATAAAAATTATTTTTCCGTGGATGGGATAATTGCGCTTTCATACTCGATGCGTGAAGGCTTTGGAGCTTATATTGACGGAATTTTCGGTGAGAGCGGAGCAATAGTCAGAGGCTTGCTTATAAATGATAAAGCGGATATCGATGGCGAAACGAAGGTGGCTTTTAGACGCTCGGGCACGTCACATATACTTGCGGTAAGCGGTCTGCATATATCGTTGTTGCTTGGCGCGGTAGAGATCCTTTTGCGAAGACTGTTTGTGAAAAAAGAAATACGAATAGCGGTGATTTCATTGATGGCATTGCTGCTCGTTGCGCTTACCGCGTTCTCCGCGTCTGCGGTGCGCTCGGTCATAATGCTTTACGCGGTTTATTTGTCTTATATTATTTTTGAGGAAAATGATCCGATAACCGCACTGTTCGTTTCTATAGCAATAATAATTTTATTCTCCCCGTATTCGATATATGACCTTGGAATGTGGATGTCGTTTCTTGCAACGCTTGGAATTTTAACGGTTTATCCTGTTTTTGAGGAAAAAATGCCTTATCCGAAGCAGGAAAACAGGTTTGTAAGATACACGCTGCGAGGCTTGATATGGTGCGCCAAGGCGATAATGCTCACTGTCGTGGCCAATTTCTTTATATTGCCTATAATGTGGCTGTTTTTCGGGGAAGCATCCTTGTCGTCGGTGCCGTGCAATCTTGTTTTGGGACCTGTTGTATCGATTCTTATGCCTTTTTGCGCGATTTGCGCAATTTTCGGAGGAATAAGGTTTTTAGGCGATGCGCTCGTTTTTCTTTGCAATCTTTTAATTGATCTGATGCTTTGGATAGTTGAGAGCTTTTCAAAAATGCGCTTTGGTGTGGTTTCTCTGTCGTATGGCTTCGCGGGAGTCCTGACCGCTATCTTCGCGGTAGTAATGGTGGTTCTGCTCATAGTTAGATTGAAGCATAAAACATTGGTTTTTATCCCGATCGTATCTTTTGTGGTTGCGTTTACAATTTGCTTTTCGGTATTTTCCTTTCGCGCGACACCTGAGCTTAAATATTGCAGAAGCTTTAATAATGAGCTCGCTTTTGTTAATAATGGCGCTGAATGCAGTGTGGTAAAGCTTAACGGCAAAGGAGGATTTACTTACGGAACTGTTCTTAGAAATATGTCGAAATATGCAACAGAAATAGATGAATATTTTGTGGTTTCTCCGTCGGAAAATGATGCAGAAATCATTAAAAGACTGTTGGAAAATACAGTTATCCGAAAAATATATTTACCAAAATCTGTTGAATATGAAGAATACTTATCGTCATATGAGATTTTTAAATGTGCTGAAAAATATAATATAGAAATTGATGTTTATGATAGAGGAGAAAGAGTTGAAATTTGCAACGGTGTGT
>JAFQPL010000083.1 GCA_017411785.1 Clostridia bacterium | reverse complement strand
TGCGGCTTCAGTGATATTCTATTCGCCCTAAACTTGCGCAGCAAATATCACTCGGCGTAAGCCGAATATCACTGCGTAGCAATAGAACTCGCCGAAGGCGAATAGAGTTAGCGTGATACTCCGTTAAGAGTATCACGCTAATTGCGGTCTGCTTAATATTTATGCTATTGATTATAACGGATTCCTTACGCTTGTATATTTAGCGTCGCCAAAGTTGTTGTCGCCAAATGCCTGAGCTGCAAAGTGAGGAATGCAAACGTTCTGAACCGCAACGCCGTTGAAGTACTCGGTCTTGGGACCTAAAGCAAATACGGGTACGTTCTTGTTGGTGTGCTGACGGTAAGCAGTCTCACTCGAGGAGGAACCTCCGCTGCTGTTGTTTGAATATCTAAAGCCAAACTCCTTTGAGCTGTCCTTAACAAGATTTCCTGTTTCGTGGTCTGCCGTAACTATAAGAGCGGTATCGGGATGGCAGAATACGAAGGTCGACATATAAGCGATGACATCATTGTATTGCTTGACCGAATCAACGCAGTTTTGATAACGGTTGTTGTGCGAGTCCTTATCAATATATGCGCCCTCGATCATCATAAAGAACTGTTAGCCGCCCTTGGATATTATTTCAAGCGCTTCACGCGCTCCCTTGAGAATATCGGGGTTGGGGGAGTTTACATCGTCTGCGGCGCGTCCCATGGTATATTCTATCTTTTTATCCTTTATGAGAGCGTTGATATCGGCAAGGATCTGAGGATTGTTCTTGTTGTCTACCTTTCTTTGCAGATTGTGAGCAAGGAATCCGCCCGGAGTTGCTCCGTTGATTACGTCTGTGGTTATAACAGCCGTATTCGCGCCCTTTTCATCGGCAAGCTCGCGGATGTTCTTTACGCTTTTGCCTCCGCCGTTCATGCCGACTCTGCCGTTGTAGGTCTTGTAACCCGTTGCGAGCGCCGTTGCGGCAGCCGCACTGTCGGTCCATTTGTCACCCTTATTTTCTATAACGGTGAGCGACTCGGTTATAGCCTGACCCTTGTTGGGGAACTGCTCAGCGTAGAAGGTCTTCATTCCGCCGTTCTTTGCCATTTCGATATGGTTAAAGCCCATTCCGTCGCCTATCATAATGATAGCGTTCTTGAATGTGGCGGGGAACTTGTAGGTCTTTGCCGAAGGGCTGGAGGGAAGACTTATGGTTACTTCTTTTTTACTGCCGCTTGCGGACATATTCTCACTTACGAATGCTCCGACTGCAGCACCGACGTAAATTCCGTTGCCCTGCATAACTATCTTGCCGTCCTTTTGCATAAGAACGTACTGACCGTCACCGAGAGAGGTAGAGATGTTGGATGCTGCGCGCTTTGTTTTTCCGATAAGTATTTCGTATTTGCTTTCGGCTTTTGTATCGGTGCTCATGTTAAGCTTGATTCCTGCGTTGAGTTCAAGATAGTCAACGAGGTTCTGAGCCGCATACTTGGTAACCGCGTCTGCATCCTTCGGGTAGATTACCGTGTATTTCTGGATCGGTACTCCGTCGATAAGAACCGACTGGATCGGGAAATCAAGGATCTTTTCCTTTTTGTAGGTCTCCGCAACCGAAAGATATCTCTTTGAGGTGTCAAGAGCATCCTTGAAAAATGCGTCCACCGCTGAGCCAAGAGCAGAAATGTTTCCGCCTGTGATGACAACATTCTTCGTGCTCTTGTTGAATTTTATAAGATATTCACCCGAACGAAGTGCCGCGCCTGTTTCCGCCGATTCCGCGCGGTTGGTTTCGCCTATAAGGATTTCGGGCATTCCGTCAAGGGATGTGGGAAGTGTCTTGTCGCTTACCGACTCCATAATTACGCCTATTTTGGATTTGATCTCCTCAAGGTGTTTGTTTATTTTGCTTGTAACCGTTGAAGCAAGACCGTCCTCGTAAACGATTCTGTAGTTTGCTTTTTCATGCTCTGCCAAAGATACATATCCGGCAGGTACTTCCGAGGGAAGTGTGCTATTTGAGCTTCCGTCCGATGCGCTTGATGTTCCTTCACTGTTATCGCTTGCGCAGCTAACAACGCTGAAAATCATTATCATGCAAAGAAGAAGCGCTAATAATCTTTTAGCCGTAGACAGTGTTTTTTCCTCCTGAATTCAAACTAAAAGGTTTAAGCATGCAAATGCTTATATTTTTACCACATAACATTATATCACAAATTCAAAATAGTGTCAAGAAAAAATGGATTTTGCGGGTTGCTCAAATGTAGAATTTACACCCTTTAATTTGTGCATTTTAACAACGAAAGGAAAAAATACTCGGCGCGGGAGGAAAGAATTTTGTTGAAAACTATTGAAAGAAGAGTGGGAATATGTTAAAATATAAGTTAATCTTATTTTGAAGGGAAAGGCTTATGTACAGAATAGTAAATAAGGCGATACTTAATGCGAGCGTTACGCTTATGGATATAGAAGCACCGCTTGTGGCAAAAAAAGCAGAGGCGGGACAGTTTGTAATATTAAGAGTTGATTCGGAAGGAGAGCGTATTCCTCTTACTGTTGCCGGATTTGACAGAGAAGCGGGGACGGTGAGAATAATATTTCAGGTCGTAGGAGCAACCACGAAAAAGCTTAACACAAAGGAGGTCGGAGACTCGCTTTGCGATTTTGTCGGCCCGCTTGGAAAAAAGACCGAAACCGAGGGTATAAAAAAGGTCTGCATAGTTGGCGGCGGAGTTGGATGTGCCATCGCTCTGCCTGTGGCGCAGAAATTTGCGGCTCTCGGCGCGGATGTTACGTCGATCATAGGGTTTCGTTCAAGAGAGCTGCTTATACTTGAGGAGGATTTCGCGAAGGCTTCAAATAAGCTCTCTGTTATGACCGATGACGGCTCGTACGGGCGTCAGGGCAATGTCTGCCTTCCGCTTTCTGAGATGCTTGAGGCGGGCGAGCGCTTTGATGAGGTTATCGCGATAGGTCCTCTTGTTATGATGAAATTTGTTGTTGAGGCGGTCCGCCCTTACGGTATTCCTTGTACTGTTTCTATGAATCCCATAATGATAGACGGAACGGGAATGTGCGGAGGCTGCCGCCTTACTCTCAACCGTGACGGAAAAAGAGTGACCGAGTTTGCTTGTGTCAGCGGTCCGGATTTTAACGGGTATGAGGTGGATTTTGACGAGGCTATGCTTCGCTCGGGCGCATATAGAGACTTTGAACGTCACGCGTACGAGGATACCTGCAACCTGTTTTCTAAGGAGGTCAAGTAATGGCAAATATGAGCTTGAAAAAAAACGAGATGCCAACGCAAGAGCCTCTTGTACGGGCACATAATTTTTCGGAGGTCGCCCTTGGATACACCGAGGCTATGGCTTTAGAGGAAGCGCAAAGATGCCTTAACTGTAAAAATATGCCCTGCGTCAGTGCGTGTCCGGTAAATATAAGGATACCCAAATTTATTGAAAAGGTAAAAGAGGGAGAGTTTGAGGAGGCGTATCGAATTATAAGCGAAACGTCAACTCTTCCCGCGGTCTGCGGACGTGTTTGCCCTCAGGAAAGACAGTGCGAGAGTAAATGTGTAAGAGGTATAAAGGGCGAGCCTGTCGGAATAGGAAGACTCGAACGCTTTGTTGCCGATTGGCATAATACCTATTCGTCCGAGACTCCTGAGGTCAATGTCCCCAACGGACATAAGATTGCTATAATAGGCTCAGGTCCCGCAGGGCTTACCTGCGCGGGAGACCTTGCTAAAAAAGGATATTCTGTGTCGGTGTTTGAGGCGCTTCACGAGGCAGGCGGAGTCCTTGTTTACGGAATACCCGAGTTCAGATTGCCCAAGGCTATAGTGAAAAAAGAGGTTGATACTCTTAAGGCTATGGGAGTCGATATTCAAACTAATGTAGTTATAGGAAAAACTCTTACCGTTGACGAGCTTTTTGAGATGGGCTATGAGGCTGTATTTGTTGCTTCGGGCGCGGGATTGCCGAGCTTTATGGGAATAAAGGGCGAGAGTCTTAACGGCGTTTATTCGGCTAACGAATTTCTTACGCGCTCAAATCTTATGAAGGCTTATAAGGATTCATCCGCAACACCTGTTATGAAAGGCGGACGGGTTGCTGTTGTCGGAGGCGGTAATGTGGCTATGGATTCGGCGCGTACGGCTTTGAGGCTTGGCGCGGATGAGGTACATATAGTTTACAGACGCTCTATGAATGAGATACCTGCAAGAGCCGAGGAGGTCGAGCATGCAAAGGAGGAGGGCGTTATATTTGACGTTCTTACAAATCCGGTTGAAATACTCGGCTATAGCAACCCCGAAGATAAAAGAGATCCCAAAAACGGCTTTGTAAGGGGTATGACTTGCGTTAGAATGGAGCTTGGCGAGCCTGACGAGCGAGGAAGAAGATCTCCCGTGAAAATAGAGGGCAGTGAGTTCTTGCTTGAGGTCGATACTGTTATAATGGCTATAGGCACTACGCCTAATCCGCTTATAAAAATGACTACGGAAGGGCTTGAGGTAAATGCTCGCGGGGGAATAATCGTAAACGAAAACGGAGAGACCTCGCGTAAGGGGATCTTTGCGGGAGGCGATGCCGTTACCGGTGCGGCTACCGTTATTTCCGCGATGGGCGCGGGAAAGATCGCCGCAAGCGCGATCGACGAATATATTTCGGATCGTGAAAAAAATCCTGAAAAATTATAAAAAAATGCTTGACAAACAAAAAAGTATATGCTATAATAGGTGCGTTGTGAAAAACGCACCTTTAGCTCAGTTGGTAGAGCAACTGACTCTTAATCAGTGGGTCCCGGGTTCGAATCCCTGAAGGTGCACCAGAAAAAAGACCGTTTTAGACGGTCTTTTTTCT
>JAFQPL010000082.1 GCA_017411785.1 Clostridia bacterium | reverse complement strand
GATTGTCCTTTAGCCTTGAAAAGACCTCGTTATATTCTTCAATGCTGAAATACCAGAGCATGTTGTAGGATTTTTGCAACGATATCTCAACGCCTGCTTTGAGTTGGAATTTTATAGGAATAGTTTCATTAGCTTCAAAATATCCGAGCTTGAAAATATAGTTATTTTCCTCGTTTTGAAACTCTCCCAGATTTGTAAGAGTTACCTTGTCAGTTGCGCTTCCGTGAGGGTAAAAGTAATAGTATCCCGCTTCGGGCGCGGTATATTCAAAGGTCAGCGTTCCCGAAGCATCGTCATCAGCGGCATATTTATAATAAACATATCCACTGTCATTTGTGCATCCCTCGGAAATTACGTTGGGGTCGTCAAATGAATATCGGAAGAGTAAAACATCTTCGTCGTCCTCTCCGAGCATTGCCGATAAGAGCCCGTTATAGCGGTTGAAAAAGTTGTCGTAATCGTCAAAGCTGAAATCGTTGAGCTTTTTGTCAACTCCGTACGCTAAGGAAAGCGCGTTTGGATTCTCATAAACGCAATATTTTTCACCGTCGCCTATATCAAGCTTTTCGTATATCTTGTCGTGTACAGTTGAGTCCTTGTAATCAATAACGTATTTGATTCCAAGCAGGGAATCTCCAACGGCAGTTCCGCCCTTGTACATCGTGTAGTGTGAGCGTCCGTTGTATCCGAGGTCGTGAACAAAGCTTATAGCCTTTGCATTGAGTGTTGAGGTTGAGTTGGTGATACCGTACATCCCCAGAGCCATATTGTCATTTTTTGTTCTCGCATAGGTTTTTTCCATGCGGAAAAAAGAGGGATCTTTTTCCTTTATTTCACTGATCAAGGGTCTGAAATCCGCTAAATTTTCGTTGTATCTTTTATAATTTGTGAACCCAACGTCCTCGTGCATTTTTAAAAAGCAAACTACGCCGTTACAGAAAAGCTCAAGACAGATCACTCCAACGAGAACCGCAGAAACTCCTCTGTGAAATTTTTGGGTGCTTTTCTTGAGCTTGAGGCAAAGAATTACGGCGATTATAATTGCAAAGGCTATCGTAAATAAAATGCAGCCTAACAGCAAAAGCTTCTTTTCTGAATTTATATAAGATTCAAGCTCAAATTTTTCCGCCACTGCCGCGAAGAAAATTATAAATGCGGCAATGCAGAGAATTACTTTTTCGTTTGCGCTTTTCAGATTTCCCAAAGCCTTGTAAGCAAGAACCAAAAGCACAAAGCAGAGAATAAAGCTATATCTTGCGTTTATCCAGTTTGGCATTGAAAAGCCGTGCCAAATAAGATCAAGCGGTCTTATAAAGAGTGATAGGATAAGAACGCTTAAAAGCGCAAGAGATGCTATTTTTTCCCGCGAGGAAATCTTTTTTGAGAGAAAATATATGGGAACTAAAAAGAGTGTAAGAATTCCGCAATATACGAATGGAAGGCCTGGAATTGAGAGTGTATCATACGCGCCCGGAAGGAACTTTGTAAGGAAATCCACGATCCCAAAGTTCATTTGTATATCCCAGCTCGGAGATGAAAAATCTGTTTTTCCGAATTGGAGAGAATAGAATGCGGCAATAAGCATAAACGCGCTTATTGCGGCGGAAATTAATGAGAATATTGCAAATCTTGCGCCTGCGCGTAAAAAGTGCAGCTTCTCTTTATAAGGGTTGATCTCTTCCTTGCTTTTTGAAAAATAACAGAAGAAGAAATAAAGCACGGAGAAGATGCAGATCATAAATCCGATGTAATAGTTGCATATCATTATTACCGAAAGCGCTGCTACGTAAAGCTTGTACTTTTTGCGGTAGACAAGATTTTCAATACCGTAAGCAAGCAGAGGAAGCCAAATGAGAGCCTCTATCCACATGGTGTTTTGCTGCTGAACCACCGAATAAGCCGAAAGCGCGTAAAGCAATGAAAAGGCTAAGATAGTAAGTTTTTTCGGATTTCTTGATTTTTTGTGAAGATAGAATCCAAACGAAAGACCCGAAAGACCGCATTTTAACAGCAGTATAGTGAGAACGGCTTCTTGAATCCTTTCTTTTGGAAAAAGGACGGTAATATAGGTAAGAGGGCTTGCCATGTAGTACGCAACCATTCCCATAAATTCGCCGCCAAGAGAACGTGAGAATGAGTAAAGAATGCTTCGCTCGCCAAGCGCGAAATCACGCAGCGCTTCAAAAAAGGAAACGTATTGATGGTTAAGGTCAAGTACTAACGGAGAACCGTCGGAAAAAATGGGGTAGATTCCTTTTATTACGTATATTCCGTACATAATTATCACGGGAATAAAAAAGCAGAAGACAAGATAAAGATAAGGCGAGGTCTGAAGCCTGCGCTGTGCGTTTTTTAAAAACAGCTTTGGATGAAATGGCTTTTTAGTTGGGATATCTTCCATCTGCATCATCGATTTTGAACTTTTGAGGAAGCTCATTTTTTATCTATCTCCTCGCTAAAAATAAATTTTTTTGTTGCTTTTTCAAGCTTTAAGCGATCTATTTCCAAATCGCGTGAGCATTCTGTGCAAATTATACGCATAATGCTTCCGACTCGCGCTATCTTAAAAAGAGGATTGCCGCAGGGGTGGGGCTTTTTCAATTCTATTACGTCACCCACGCAATATTTTTTTATTTCCATGCAGGGAATCCTCCTTAAGAAAAATGTCAGTTAATATATTTTAACATATTATATCGGGTTTGTAAATAACAAAGTTAAATTTTACAAAATATATATATTTATATTTACAATTTATATATAAAAATTCATTTGACAGAAAGGCTTTCGTGTGATATAATATAAGTTGGATTTTTGTATAAAGGAGAAGCTATGATAATTCTTGGCATTGACCCCGGACTTGCTATAGTCGGATGGGGGGTGATTGAATATAGCGGCTCAAGATTTAAGGTGCTTGGATATGGCTCTGTTGAAACTCCCGCGCATACGCCAACCGAGGAAAGACTTCTTCGGATAAACGAGGGGATAGCGGAGCTTATAAATACATATCATCCCGACGTAATGGCGGTAGAGGAGCTGTTCTTTAATACTAATATAACTACGGGAATTCGGGTTGCCGAGGCGAGAGGCGTTATCATTATGCGAGCTCATAGCTTGGGAGTCAAGCTTGCGGAGTATACTCCGCTTCAGGTTAAGCAGGCGGTAGTCGGCTACGGAAGAGCCGAAAAAAAGCAGGTGATCTCTATGGTGACGAGATTGCTTAATCTTGATGCTCCGCCAAAGCCCGACGATACCGCCGACGCGCTTGCGATCGCGGTTTGTCACGCGCACTGCGGCGGTTCAAGGCTTGCCGAGTATTACAATAAATAATTTTTCAGGAGCTTTTATGTGGATAGCAGATAAATGGACGGATTATGAGCTTTTGGATGCAAGCGACGGCGAGCGTCTTGAACGTTGGGGAAGATATATACTGCGCCGCCCCGATCCTAAGATAATATGGAAAAAGTCGGCATCTCACAGACTTTGGAACAACGCCGATGCGGTTTATAAAAGATCTCACTCGGGCGGCGGAGGATGGTCAAAAAATAATCTTCCTCAAGCTTGGACTATAGATTATTCCTCGCTTGGCTTGAAATTTACACTTAAGCCGATGGGATTTAAGCATACGGGGCTTTTTCCCGAGCAGGCTGCTAATTGGGAATGGTTTTCCGAGCTTATAAAAAAAGCGGGAAGACCTATAAGGGTTTTGAATCTTTTTGCTTATACGGGAGGCGCAACCGTTGCCGCCGCAAAGGCAGGAGCTTCGGTTGTACACGTTGACGCGGCAAAGGGAATGGTTGCGCAGGCAAAGGAAAATGCGGCGCTTTCGGGGCTTGCCGACGCGCCTATAAGATATATCGTTGACGACTGCAAGAAGTTCGTTGAGCGAGAGATACGCAGAGGAAATAAATACGACGCGGTGATAATGGACCCGCCATCGTACGGACGAGGTCCTTCGGGCGAGGTATGGAAAATAGAAGAAAGCGTAGATGAGCTTATTACGCTTACGGCATCATTGCTTTCCGACGAGCCCTTGTTTTTCCTTGTTAATTCTTATACCACGGGACTTTCTCCCGCGGCAATGCAATATATACTCGGTCTTAAGGTTTCCTCAAGGTATGGAGGACGGCTTGAGGCGGGTGAGCTTGGACTCAGAGCGTCAAGCACGTCGCTTGCTATTCCTTGCGGCGCAAGCGCGAGATGGCAGGCAAAATAAATTTTTAAAAGTTTTGATTTAGATTTGGAGATCTTCGGATATGAGCGAACCGTTTATAAAAATAGAAAACCTATCCTATCTTTACGAGGATGATTCTGTAGATAACTCTCCCGCGCTTGAGGGGCTTTCTCTTGAGATAACAAAGGGTGAGTTTGTTGCGGTGCTTGGACATAACGGTTCGGGAAAATCTACGTTGGCAAAGCTTTTGAATATGATTCTTACTCCCACAAAGGGAAAAATAATTATTGACGGGAAGGATATAACCTCTGAGGCGTTGAGTGATGATGATGTTCTTTCGTTGAGAAGAACTGTCGGTATGGTATTTCAAAATCCCGATAATCAGCTTGTCGCTACGATAGTTGAGGATGACGTTGCCTTTGGCTTGGAAAATCTCGGGATACCGTCAGATGAGATACGCAGACGTGTAGACGAGGCGCTCTCCGATTTCGGAATGCTTGAATACGCAAAGCATGAGCCGCATAGGCTTTCGGGCGGACAAAAGCAAAGAGTCGCGATTGCGGGCGTTATGGCTATGCGTCCTGAATGTGTTATATTTGATGAATCAACGGCAATGCTTGATCCGCTTGGCAGAAAAGAGGTTCTTGATTCAATATTAAAGCTTAACCGTGAAAAGCAGGTTACGGTTATAATGATAACACATTATATGGATGAGGCGGCGCTGGCAGACAGAATAGTTGTGCTCAATGACGGAAAAATGCTTATTGACGGAACTCCAAGCGAGGTTTTTGAGAAAGAGCGGATGCTTCTTGACGCGGGACTTGCTATACCGCAATGTACAGAGCTTGTTCATCGCTTGAGAGATTCGGGTATCGTTCTTGACGGCGATTGCGTGGATTTAGATGATTGCGTAGAGCTTATAGCAAATTCGATAAAGATAATATAATTTAAATTGATTCGTGTAGGGACGGAAAAATGTCAGATGTAAGAATAGAGGATTTAAGTTATTTTCATGCCAAGGGTACGCCTTATGAGATAAAGGCTCTTGATGAAATAGCTTTGCATATAAGAGAGGGAAAAATAACCGGGATCATAGGTCATACCGGCTCGGGAAAATCAACTCTCGTGCAGATGTTTAACGGAATATTGAAGCCTCATTCGGGAAGGGTTTTGCTTGCCGGTGAGGATATATGGAAGAAGCCTAAGGATATACGCAAGGTGCGCTTTAAGGTAGGGCTTGTTATGCAGTATCCCGAATATCAGCTTTTTGAGGAAACTGTTTATAAGGATATAGCCTTCGGACCTAAAAATATGGGACTGAAGGATGATGAGATAGATGCTTGTGTAAAAGAGGCGGCTGAGTTTTCCGATCTTTCGGAGGAGCTTTTTGATAAATCGCCGTTTGATCTTTCGGGAGGTCAGAAGCGACGTGTTGCGATAGCGGGTATAATTGCGATGCGGCCTGATATTCTTGTGCTTGATGAGCCTGCGGCCGGGCTTGATCCGCGAGGGAGGACCGCGATATTTCAGAATATAGTGGATTACCAGAAAAAGAGCGGAAGAACCGTTGTTATAGTAAGTCACAGTATGGAGGATATGGCAAAATATTGTGATGATCTCGTTGTTATGTCAGAGGGCAAGATTTTGCTTTGCGGTGAATGCAGAGAGGTATTTTCTCATGCAGAGATTCTTGAGAGCGTTGGACTTGACGTTCCGCAGGCAACAAAGCTGTTACTCGCGCTTAAGTCAAGAGGCTTTGACGTTGATTGCGGCGCGCTTACGGTTGATGAGGCTCTTGAGCAGATAAAGAAGTTATATCATAATTAAAAGGGTACAGGAAAAAATAAAAATGAGTGGTATTTCCTTTGGACAGTATTATCCCGCTCGGTCGCTCTTGCACAGACTCGATCCGAGAATAAAGATAATACTGACGTTACTTTATATAATTTGCTCGTTTATGTGTAAAAACATAATCAGCTATGCGCTTTTGCTTTTCTCGGCAATTATTCTTGTGATAATAGGCAGAGTCCCTGTCAGAATAATTTTAAAGGGTCTTAAGGGCGTATTGTTTATACTTTTGTTTACCGCTGTTCTTAATATTTTTTGGACGACAGGGGATTCGCTTCTCTGGCAGTGGAAATTTATATCTATATACGCGGAGGGACTTTATGCGGCTCTCTTTATTATGATAAGGATATCTGTTCTTATTATAGGAACGGGAATGCTCCTTACCTATACGACTACTCCGATAGCTCTTACAAATGCAATAGAGGATCTTCTTTCACCGTTGAAAAAGCTTCACGTGCCTGTGCATTCTTTCGCAATGATGATGACGATAGCGTTGCGCTTTATACCAACCTTGTCCGAGGAGTGCGAAAGAATAATGACGGCGCAAAAGGCGAGAGGCGCGGATTTTTCAAGCGGAGGTCTTATTCAACGCGCGAAGGCGTTGATTCCTGTGCTTATTCCGTTGTTCGTCTCGGCATTTAACAGAGCGGGGGATTTAGCGACCGCCATGGAGTGCCGTTGCTATAATGGCGGCGAGGGTAGAACGAGAATGAACGTTCGCCACCTGAGATTTGTTGACTTCATTCCGCTTATCGTTATAATTGCTTTTGGCGCAGGCTTGATAACGCTTAATATATTAGGCATTGGATATACTGCGTAAGAGGTGCAATGTGAAGATTTTAATTAAGGTGGCTTTTTTGGGGAGCGCTTATTGCGGATATCAGGTTCAGCCAAACGGAATTACCGTTCAACAGAAGCTCAATGAGGCAACAAAGGACCTTTTTGGATACGATTGCGATATAGTAGGATGCAGCCGTACCGATAGCGGAGTTCACGCAAATGAGTTTTTTGCAGCTGTCACAAAACGCGGGGAGAGCTTTCTTGATACCTTTGTTCCGATTGAAAAGATACCGCAGGCTCTTTCGGTAAGATTGCCTGAGGATATATCGGTGCTTTCTGCTGATTGGGTTGAGGATAGCTTTCACCCAAGATATGATGTTGAATATAAAGAATATATCTATCAGATATGGAACGGTCCTGTTAGAAATCCATTCCTTAACGATAGGAGCTGGCATTGTCCAAAAAAAATCGATGATTGCGCTATAGAAAAAATGAGGCTTGCCGCGAAAGCTTTTGTGGGAACAAAGGATTTTGCTTCTTTTATGGCATCTGATTCCAAAATAAAGGATTCTGTCAGAACAGTAAAGGACGCCGATGTTTTCAAGCAAGGCAATCTTATAATTTTTAAGGTTAGCGCAGATGGGTTTCTTTACAATATGGTGCGGATATTTACAGGCACGCTTGTTGACGTTGCGTACGGAAAGCTTGAGCCTTCGGATATTGAAAAAATAATTTCCGCAAAGGATAGACGTTTGGCGGGCAGTACTGCGCCGCCGCAAGGGTTGATTTTAAATAAAGTGGTTTATAAACAGTTTATAAATCAAGAGTAAAATGATCGGAGAATATTTGAGAAAGGAGGAACGCTTATGGGTAAATCGCGATTTAATGCAAAAAAATTCTTAAAAACCGTGAAAAGCGGAATAAAGAAGCCTGACGAAAATTATTCGGAAGATAATGAAAAGATGCAGGATGATTACAGTGATCTTGATAGCTTGAATGAAGCTCAAGAGTCGGAAAATAAGGCTAAAAAGAAAAAAGGTAAATTCTTTAACAGAGTTGGCGGCTTTTTTGACCCCGAGCCTCAAAAGGAACGGGTCTTAAGCAAGGAAGACTTTAAGGGCGCAGGAGATGTTTATTTTGCTTCTGTATCGGCTTTTATAAGGTCATAGAGAGAATTTTGTGGGCTGCATTGATCTTGTTTGTGGTTTTTGCCTTGTTGACTAATTATAAAGAAATAACCTACAATAATTTCTTTTATTTAATAAAGGATTTTTCAAGTGCCGTAGATAGCGAGACCTCTAATTATCAGATATTGTCTTATGACTCGGATAAACGTCAGAAATTTGCGCTTTTCAGAGGAGGGATCGCAAGCGCGTCTCCTTCGAGCGTTTCTGTGTTTACAACAAGCGGGCGGAGAACGCTGCGCAATAATAACGATTATTATTCGCCAAATCTTGTGGCATGTGAAAAATATGTTTTGGTTTATGACTCTGCGGGCGGCTCGTTTTCACTTTATAATTCTTTTTCAAAGGTGTATAACAGAACGCTTGAGGATCCTATAACCGACGCTGTTTTTGCGGAGGACGGTTCCTTTGCCGTGGCTACGAGACAGGCAGACATAAAGACTGTTATATATCTTTACGGAAAAAATATAAAGCAGAGAGGTCATATATCACAAAGCGATTATGTTTTTGATATGTCTCTTAACAGCTCTGACGGCAGATTTGCTACAGTAGCTTATGACGTAGGCGTCGGCATGGGAGAAACAACGGTTACATTTTATGATGTCGCAAGCACTAACAGTGCAAAAAAATTGTTTGAATATTCTATTGACGGTGAGTTCCCTTACGCATGCGCATATCTTGAGAGTGGAAATCTTGCGGTAATTACCAATCAGTCAATAAGAATTTTTAACGATAAGTTTGAGGAGATAGACAGGGAATCCTTTTATGAGGCAAGCGTTGGTTCCTTTAATGTAAACAGAAGCGGCGCGGTTGCTGTTGTCGGAACGGGAACCTTGAGAACGGTTTATGCTTTTGATTCGGGCGGTAAGCTTATTTATAACAATTCGATAGGTGAGAATATACTTAGATCCGATATAGTCGGAGAATATCTTTTCTTGCAGACGGCAACGGGTGTTATAAGAATCAACACTGATGATAAAACAAGGGAGTTTTTGGCTTCCGATCAGGGCTCTATGCTGGTTTACAGCGAGGATACAGCTATAGTTTGCGGAGAGGCAAAAGCGGAATATCTTGTTTTTGATTGATGTATAAAAATAATTGTCATATTTTTGGAGGAAGGTTCTTGATTATTTTGGTTATCATATAATCAGAGCGAAGAAGTTAAAATGAAAAACATACCTAATATTTTGTCGGTAATAAGAATTCTTTTGGTTTTTGTATTTGTAGCGGTCTTCTTTTTGCTTGAAAGCAAGATATGGGCGCTTATAGTTTTCTTAACTGCGGGAGCTACAGATGTTGTGGATGGATTCCTTGCGCGAAGATTTAACTGGATAACAGAGCTTGGAAAGGTCCTTGATCCTTTTGCTGATAAGCTTATGCAGTGTACCGTGCTTGTTTGTCTTTGCATTGAAAAAGTAGTACCTATATGGTTTTTGCTCATTTTCTTTGCGAAAGAGCTTTTAACGCTACTTATAGGCTTCCTTGTTATAAGAAGGCGCAGCGTTGTGGTTGTAAGCAAATGGTATGGTAAAACGGCAGTCTGTCTGTTCTACGCTACAATATTCCTGGCAGTAATATTCAAGTATGTCTGCGGATTGTCGCTTAATAATTGGCAGCAGCTCGTCTTGTTTATGCCTGCGGCAATAATGGCGATATTTGCTTTTGGTGCATACATAGGCTTTTATTCAAAGCTTTCTAAAGAAAATATAGAGCACGGAAAGCTTAAAGACGTAATAAAAAATTCCCGAAAGGCGAAAAAATAAATTATGGTAATGTGTTCAAGATGCCATAAAAGAGTGGCAGTGGTTTTCGTTACTAAAATCGAAAACGGAAATAAAATAAACGAAGGACTTTGTATTAAGTGCGCTAAGGAAATAGGCGTACCTGTTGATAATATGCTCGGTGACGTTATGAATCAGCTGGGAATGTCTGCCGAGCAGCTTGAAATGATGGAAAATGAGCTTGAGGGCATGATCCCCTCTGAGAACGACGATATGGAGGAGGGCGGAGCACCCGCTATAGATCTGCCTAAGCTTTTTGGCTCGGAGGGCAATTTGCCTGTATCTTCGGATAATTCGGGAGAGCCAAAGGGAGCAAAGACCTCAAAAAAACAGCAGGGAGCAGATAAGGTAAAAAAGTATAAATATCTTGATACCTATTGCCGAAATCTAACAAAAAGAGCTGCCGACGGAAAGCTTGACAGAATAGTGGGACGTGATCGTGAGCTCTCAAGAGTTATACAAATACTTTGCAGACGGCAGAAGAATAATCCCTGCCTTATAGGTGAGCCGGGTGTTGGAAAAACTGCTATAGCAGAGGCTCTTGCTCAAAGAATAGCTGACGGTAATGTTCCTTTTAAGTTAAAAGGAAAGCAGCTTTATCTTGTTGATATGACCGCTCTTGTTGCGGGAACGCAGTTCAGAGGACAGTTCGAATCAAGAATATTGGGACTTTTAGGCGAGGTCAAAGCGGCAGGAAACGTAATTCTGGTTATTGATGAGGTTCATAATATTGTTGGCGTAGGGGATTCCGAGGGAAGCATGAATGCCGCAAATATTCTTAAGCCTGCGCTTTCAAGGGGCGAGATAAGAATACTTGGAGCTACTACGCTTAACGAATACCGTAAATATATAGAGAAGGATACCGCGCTTGAGCGACGCTTTCAACCTGTTACGGTAGAAGAGCCATCTATTGAGGATAGCGTTAAAATGCTTGCGGGAATAAAGCATTATTATGAGGAGTTCCATGCTATAAAAATATCGGATAGTGTTGTAATGAGAGCGGTTACGCTTTCGGAAAGGTATATAACCGACCGATATCTTCCCGATAAGGCGATAGATCTGCTCGATGAGGCGGCTTCGCATCTTTCGCTTACAAGCTCTGCTCTTAATGAAACACAGGAAATAAGGGAAGAATTGCTTTCTCTGCGCGATAAAAGGGAATCACTTGAGGCTGAATCTCCGACCGATGATAAGGCGGCGCAAAAATGCTATGAGGAGATTGCGCAGATAAAGTCCAGAGAGATCAAGCTTTCCGAGCGGTTGCGCGAGCTTGAGCCCGAGTGTGAGGCGCTTGAGCTTACCGATTCGGAGCTTGCCGAGGTTATAGAGATCTGGACGGGTGTTCCCGCTACCGATATAACCGAGAATGAATTTGAGCAGATAGATAAGCTTTCCGATAGATTGAAGAAAAGAATAGTCGGACAGGATGAGGCGGTAAATGCCGTGGCAAAGGCTATAAAGAGAAGCAGAGCGGGTATATCGTATAAGAGAAAGCCTGTTTCATTTATATTTGCGGGACCCACCGGTGTTGGTAAGACCGAGCTCGTAAAAACGCTTGCAGCGGATCTTTTTCATTCACCGGAAACCTTGATAAGACTTGATATGTCCGAGTTTATGGAAAAGCATTCTGTTTCAAGAATAATAGGTGCGCCCCCAGGATACGTCGGTTACGATGAGGCGGGACAGCTTACCGAAAAGATACGTCGCAGACCTTATTCTGTGGTGCTTTTTGATGAGATTGAGAAGGCTCACCCCGACGTGTTAAATATACTTTTGCAAATACTCGATGACGGAAGAATAACAGATGCAAGAGGAAAAACGGTTAATTTTGAGAATACGGTTATAGTTATGACAACTAACGCGGGCTCTGACAGATCTAATACGACTATAGGCTTCTCAACAGATGAGAGCGAGCGCAGTGAGAGTGCTACCATGAAGGCGCTTTCGGACTTTTTGCGTCCTGAATTTATAAATCGTGTTGATGAAATTATTACCTTCCGATCACTTGATGAAAAGGATTTCTGCAGTATAGCGAAAATAATGCTTGATGAGCTTAAGACCGCTCTTGCGGAAAAGAATATTAAGCTTAAGTATTCAAATTCCGCGCTTGAATATATAGCGAGAAATTCTTATTCCCGTAAGTATGGCGCAAGAAATATGAGAAGATTTATACGCGCGAACGTTGAAGATCCTCTTGCGGAGAGGATAATTGCAGACTATGGAAGAAGTATTTCGGGAGTTTCTCTCGGATACTCAAAAAAAGACGATAAATTAACGGTAGAGTGTATTTAAAATGAACGAAAAATGGTTTTCATTACCTGTTGATGAAATAGAAAAAAAGTTAAGAACTAACGTAGCCTCGGGACTTTCTTTAAAGGCTGCGCATGCTCGAGCTTCAAAGGATTCTGCTTTTTTTAAGGTCAGAAAAAAGAATATAGGATTGCTTATTGTTGAGCTTTTTTATGATTTCTTTCTTCTTATGCTTACTCTTGTTTCCTTTTTTGCTATTTTTCTCGGAGACGGGACTGTGGGCGGTGTAGTATTGGTTATTGTGCTGCTGTCTCTTGGCGCTTCGTTTCTGCTTCATTTCAGAAACAGAAGAAGTATTGAATCTCTCTCGGCTCTGTTTTTGCCAACAGCAAGAGTAATAAGGGGCGGAAAGCTTTACGTTCTTGATTATAAGGACGTCGTAGTAGGTGACGTCATTATAGTTGAGCGCGGTGATGTTATAGGTGTAGACGCGAGACTTGTTTACTCGGATGATCTGAAGGTAACGATGCAGATCGACAAAAAGACCGAGAAAAAGCTTCAAAAATATGCAAACGGTGCGGTGAGCCCCGAGGAGATATACGCTGAAAATATGGTAAATATGCTTCACGCGGGTTCAACCGTTGATGAGGGAAGCGGACGTGCGGTGGTAATCGCTACAGGTGATTATACCTATCTTGGATCTGTGATGGGAGGACTTTCTCAAAGCCTTGAGGATGATATTCCGCAAACCCTGAAGCTCCTTAGAAAAAGCTGCTCCAAATTCAGCACGATATTGCTTATTTGCTTATTGCCGTTTTGTATTATCAGCTTGCTTATGGGGGAGCTTGTAGGCGGAAATTCTTTCTTGTCGCAAACAATTATGATCGCGCTTGCCTTTGGGGCAACCTTTCGGTTGACAAGCTTTTCAACTCTCTTTGCGGCGTTTTTCAACAGATATGTCAGAAAGGCTGCTGTTGCGGATAATCCGTGTATATTGCGTTCGGCAAGTGTTCTGGACAAGCTTGCGGATACCGATTATATATTTATTTTGGACGGAAGTATTGCTACCGACGGAATTTTGCATTTTGCCGCGTTGGAAACGGCGGACGGAGCACTAAAGGATATTGAGAGCTTGAGCGGAAGCGCGGCAGAGCTTTTTAATATGGTCACCATATATGCTCAAGCGCGTTCCTCGATGCCCAGCATAGGTGTTAAGTCTTACGGTATGATAGATATGGCAATAGAGGAATTACTCAATAAAGCCAACTTTGACCGAGAGGCGTTAAAAATACGGTGTACGGTGAATTCCTATCTGCCGCGCGTTGACAGAAGCGTAAGCGATACTTTGGTTTATACTGAAATGGGTATAAACAAAGAAATGCAGGTTTCAACATCAAGCCGTATTATTGAGGACTGCACTTATGTTTATCTGGCGGGAGAAAAAAAGCTTCTCACATATGAGGGTATTCAAAGACTGAAAAATCTCTTTTATTCTAATGTTAATTCCGGCAAAAAGCCGATAATCTTTACATCGGTAAGCGATGGAGCGCGATGCTTCGTCGGTATGCTTGTGTTAAGAGAAGGTCTGGACTATACAACAGTACATACCGTAAACGAATTCCGCAAAAACGGAATCGGTGTTATAACCTTTTCAAATTGTTACGACAGAGACCTCGCAGTCCCTGAAATTCCGGATTTACTTAAAAGTGAAAAAGTGGCGTCTTTTGTTGAATTTAAACGTCGTGATCTTTCTGTTACGTCTGAATTTGGAAGCTATGAGGAGTATAATGGATTTGGCGCAGACGATATCTATAAGCTTGCAGGGCTCGTAAAATCCGAAGGAAAGACTCTTACTATCATAGGTTTTTCCGATTATGCGGAAAAGGCTATTGAGATTTCTGACGTATTTATTTCCTGCGCTCCGATCAAAACCGAAAGCCGAGGCCGACTTGATGAGGAGATAACCGCACTTGAGATTCCGGGAGAGGAAAGCAGCGCGACTTGTATGCAAACCGTTAAAATAAACGCAGATGCGCTGCTTATGCGTCCCAAAAACGGTAAGGGCGGAATTGAACCTCTTATGCGGGTCATGGAATATTGCCGAATGGCGTACAGAAACCTTAATAGATTTTTGATCTATCTGTTTTGCGTGCAGATCACAAGATTGATAGCTATAATCCTGCCGATGTTATTTGGCGTTTCTGTGACTGATGCACGCCATGTTGCTTTGCTGGGCTTATGCTTTGATGTTTTTGCGCTGTTCCTGTTTATGACAAACTCGAGAAGAGCAGGTCCTACAGTGAAAACAGTAAAGAAGCTATATTCCGAGCAACGCTTCAGAGATATGATCAAAAAATATAAAAATCCGCTTATTTGCGCTGTTACAGGCGGAGTATTGGTCTTGATATTACCTGCGATATTTAATTCCTTTAATCTTTTTGACGGACATCAATATAAGGAGGAATTTACGTTTCTTGCCTTGATGCTGCTTCAGCTTGTTATCGTAGCTATGATCTATACTGTTGATATAACAAGCAGAACTGCCTTGAAAATGCTTTTTTCAAGAAAGCTGTTTCTTGCGGAGATTTTGGCGTTTGTGCTTTTGATTTCGCTTTCGTTTTTGATTACGCCTATAGGAGATCTGATAGGATTAAGCGGTAATTTCGTTACGCGAAGCACATTTTATTTCTTGCTTACCGTAGTTCCCGCAATAGCGGTAATAGTGCTTTATGCGGTAATGCTTTTAACGGGTAACGACGATGCCTCAAAAAGTAAAATAAACTCGGATAAAATGCATCGAGCGCGAAATAAGAATCAAAAGCGCAAAATGTAAACAATTTGTAAATTTACAAAAGCTTGCTTGTAAAAGCAGAAAAGTTATGCTATAATTAACCGTAATTTGCGTGCATTAGCTTGTGCGTAAAAATAATAATCACACACACGCCGTAAAATGACGGCTCGGTGTTGCCCGCAAAGGGCAATTAAACCGTCTTGTACTACGTGGTGGAAAAAACCGAAGGAGGACATTGAAATGTCTGTAATCTCAATTAAGCAGTTGCTTGAAGCAGGTGTTCATTTCGGACACCACACGAGAAGATGGAATCCTAAAATGCAGGAGTACATCTTCACAGAAAGAAACGGTATCTACATTATCGATTTGCAGAAGACCGTTAAAAAGTTTGATGAAGCTTACAATTTCATCCGTGACATCGCGGCAGAGGGCGGAAACGTACTTTTCGTTGGTACGAAGAAGCAGGCTGCGGATGCTATCGCAGAGGAGGCTACCCGTTGCGGAATGTACTACGTAAACGTTCGTTGGCCCGGCGGAATGATGACTAACTTTAAGACCATAAAGAAGTCCATCAGACGTCTTAACGACCTTGAGAGAATGCAGGAGGATGGAACCTTTGATCTTCTTCCCAAGAAGGAGGTTGCTGCAAAGCAGAAGGAGATGTTCGACCTCACAAAGAGCTATGGCGGTATCAAGACCATGGACACTCTTCCCGCAGCTATTTTTATAGTTGACCCCAAGAAGGAGAGAAACGCAGTTCTTGAGGCAAAGAGACTTGGAATTCCGGTTGTTGCTATAGTTGATACTAACTGTGACCCTGACGATGCTGATTACGTTATCCCCGGTAACGATGACGCTATCCGCGCAATAAAGCTTATTTCTGCTGCGCTTGCTGATGCGGTTATAGAGGGTAAGCAGGGCGAGCAGAATGCTCCCGTAGAGGAAGCCGCAGAGGCTGAGGCTGAGGCAGAGGCAGAGACTGCGGCCGCAGAGTAATTTTTTCAAAAATACGAGAAAGGATTATAGATTATGGCAAACATTACCGCAAAGGACGTACAGGCGCTTCGCGCAAAGACGGGTATTGGTATGATGGAGTGCAAGAAGGCACTCGTTGAGGCTAACGGTGACGTTGAGGAGGCAATAAAGATCCTCCGTAAGAGAGGCGAGCTTAAGGCTGATGCAAAGGCTGCTACCAGAATAGCGGCAGACGGTATAGTTGACGTTCTCAAGGACGGCGACATTACAGCTATGGTTGAGGTAAACTCCGAGACCGACTTTGTTGCAAAGAACGCTTCTTTCCAGGAGTTCGTAAAGAATATTCTTAAGACTATAATTGCAAATAAGCCTGCAAATGTAGAGGAGCTTCTTGCTTCAAATTATATTGAGGGCGATGTTACTGTTGAAGCAAAGCTTAAGGAAATGATATTTGTTATCGGTGAAAAGATAAGCATTCGCCGTTTCGCAGTTGCTACAGGATACACCAGCACTTACATTCACGGTGCAGGTTCTATCGGTGTAGTAGTAACCTTTGATGCCGACGATGCTATCGTTGCAACCGATGCGTTTGCAGAATTCGCAAAGAATATAGCGCTCCAGATCGGCGCATTTACAACCCCTTATCTTGACAGAGACTCTGTTCCCGCAAAGGTTATCGAGGATGAGAAGGCAATTATTCTTGCTCAGATGGCAAACGATCCCAAGAACGCAGGTAAGCCTGAAAACATTCTTGAGAAGATGGTAGTAGGTAAGCTTGGAAAGTTCTATGAGAACAATTGCTTGCTTGATATGGAGTACTTCAAGGATGATGACCTCAAGGTTGGCAAGTATGTTGAGAAAACCGCTAAGGAGCTTGGCGGAAGCATCAAGATAACCGGCTTCTACCGCTTTGAAAAGGGTGAGGGAATCGAAAAGAAGGAAGAGGATTTCGCAGCTGAGATAGCAAAGCTCGCAGGCGGAAACTGATATCGTTTGATTTATAAAACAGGACAGTCCTGAGCATCTGCTTGGGACTGTTTTTTTGATGCATATAATATAATGAATAATTATAATAAATATATTCATTTTTTCTTGACTTTTTGATGCTTTGGCGGTATAATATTATTATGGCTATTTTTGCCTAAACGTATAGTTGCATTAAAGAAAGGAAAGCCTTTTTGTATGAGCGGAATGAAGAGAAGAGAAGCAAGAGAGATAGTTTTATCCTTGCTTTTTGAGACTGAGTTTAAGGATGGAGAGCAGATAGAGGAGATATATGAGCTTTCTGCCGATAACAGAGAAATCCCCGAGGATGAGTATATTAAGCGCGCATATTTCGGAGTTTTTGAAAACAAGGAAAAGATAGATGCCTTGATAGAGAAAAGCTCGCATGGTTGGCGTACCGCGCGTCTTACTAAGCTTTCTCGTTCGATAATGCGGCTTGCTATTTACGAGATGCTTTTTGAGGAAAAAATCCCAAGCAGTGTTTCGATAAATGAAGCAATTGAGTTAACTAAAAAATATGATGACCCTAAGGCGAAGGGCTTTGTAAACGGAGTTCTCAATTCGGTTAAGAACGAGTTGGAGGGCGAGGGTGAAAACGGTAACAATGAGTGTTAAGCTCGAATGCTACGTAGGAATAGATACAAGTAATTATACTACGTCAATTGCGGCATGTGATAGCTACGGGAAGGTCATCGCAAATCTTAAGGCTCCGCTTTTTGTAAAAGAGGGCGAGCGAGGATTAAGGCAATCTGACGCATTATTTGCGCACGTTAAAAATCTCCCTGCGCTTATGGATGAGTTTTCCTGTTGCATTAGGGATTTTGCTCCGGTTGCGGTTGGAGTTTCAACAAAGCCGAGAGCCCTTGAGGGATCTTATATGCCATGCTTTTTAAGCGGAATATCGGCAGCGCATGCTTTCGCGGCGCAAAATTCCTTGCCTGTTTATGAGACAGCTCATCAGAACGGGCATATAATGGCGGCATTATATTCTTCGGGATGTGTTGAAAAATTAATGAGCGGTGATTTTTTGGCACTTCACGTTTCGGGAGGAACTACCGAGGTCTTAAAGGTTACTCCGAATATCACTAAAACCGATTTTAATATCGAGCTTGTTGGTGAAAGCAAGGATATAAACGCAGGACAAGCTATAGACAGGGTCGGAGTTATGATGGGACTTGCCTTTCCCGCGGGCAGAGAGCTCGAGCGTCTTGCACAGTCCTATGACGGTAAAATCGAAAGAAGAAAAGTTTCGGTAAAAAACGGATGTTGTAATCTTTCGGGTGTTGAAAATATTGCAAAGCAGATGTACGATAACGGAGTAGCTGATAAAGCAGTTGCGGCATTTACCTTTGATTTTATAGAGAGAACACTTACGGAAATGGTCGAGCAGATTTTTGATATGGATCAAAGAATGCCAATTCTTTTTGCGGGCGGAGTGATGTCGAACAAAATTATGAGGCATAGACTCTCCGAACGCTTCGATGCATATTTTGCGGAGCCCGAATTTTCTTCGGATAATGCGGCGGGAGTGGCGCTTTTGTGCAGGCTCAAGCATGCTGAAAACAAGGAGAACGGTTAAATGATAGATGAACGGCGTGATGGCGTGCTTAGCGTCGGTGAGGCAAACAGATATGTAAAGATGCTTATGGACAATGATTCGCTCTTGTCAAGCATAAGTATACAAGGTGAGATATCCAATTTAAAATATCATTCGAGCGGTCATTTATATTTTACCCTTAAGGATCCCGAGGCGGAAATTTCTGCGGTTATGTTTCGTTCTGCCGCGGCAGGCTTAAAAATGCGAGTGACCGATGGGATGAGGGTTATAGCATACGGTAGGATATCGGTTTATGAAAAGAGCGGGAAATGTCAGATCTACGTATCGGCCATGGTTGATAACGGAATAGGAGTGCTTCAGCTTGAGTTTGAGAGGCTCAAAAAAATGCTTGCAGAAGAGGGACTCTTTGATGAGCAAAGAAAGAGGCCGATACCAAAGTTTCCCCGTTGTATAGGAATTATCACCTCGCCAACAGGTGCGGCGGTAAGAGATATGATAAATGTCACCGGACGAAGATGGCCAAGTACGAAAATACTTTTGTTTCCTTCCTTGGTTCAGGGTGAGCAGGCTCCGAATTCTTTGTGCCTGGGGCTTGAATATTTAAATGCGACCAATGCCTGTGACGTTATAATAATAGGCAGAGGGGGAGGATCGATCGAGGATCTGTGGGCGTTTAACGATGAAAGAGTTGTCAGAAGCGTTGCCGCGTCGAGCATTCCCGTAATATCTGCAGTAGGGCACGAAACCGATTTTACTCTTTGTGATTTTGCGGCGGATCTGCGAGCGCCAACTCCTTCCGCGGCGGCAGAGCTTGCAACGCCGGATGCGGATGAAATAAAGCTTCGGCTTGATGAATTGATCGGACGGGCTGAAGGAATTGCTTTAAGCGTGTTGAATATTAAGCGCGGAGCGGTGTCGGAGCTTAGTAAAAGGCTTGAGCTTTCATCGCCAAGCGGCAGACTTGAGCTTGAGAGAAAGCAGCTTTCACTTGTATCCGAACGGCTTGAGCAAACAATAGCGCGTACTATACAAAAAAACCGCGAGAGATTTTCCGTGCTTGCAACCGAGCTTGGCGCAATCAATCCGCTTGCGGTGCTTGGAAGAGGATATTCTTATTCTCAAAAGGATGGTTCGGTCGTTGCGTCGATCGAACAGATAAGCGTCGGAGATAAGATCGATATAAGGTTTTCGGACGGAATAGCCGAAGCGGAAATACTTTCATTAAAAACACTAAAATAAAGATAGCTTGAAATAGCGGAGAAGGATATGCAAAATAAGGATATAAATTTTGAAGAAGCTATGGCGAGGCTTGAAAAAATAACTCAAGAGCTTGCGCGCGAGGGAATTACGCTTGAGGAGTCTCTTTCTCTTTATGAGGAGGGGGTTGCTTTGGCAAGGGAATGTAATCAAAGGCTTGAGGATACCGAACGCAGAATTAAAATTTTGCAGGTTTCGGATAGCGGAGAGATAACCGAAGAGGACTTTTCGGAAAAATAAAGATGTAAACGGAGATAAGATGAGTAATTCACAAAAGCTTGAAGCGATCGAGGTAAGACTTGCTGAAAACAGCGATGTGCTTGAGAAAGAGCTTGCAAATTATTTTGAAAAGAAGAATATCGATAAGGGTGCGGAGGCATTTCTTGCAACAGAGAAATATTCATTGCTCGGCGGCGGGAAGCGCATAAGGCCTTTTCTTGTAAATGAGGTTTGCCGTATGCTTGGCGGTGATATGCAGGCGTCTTTGCCGTTTGCTATGGCGGTTGAGATGATACACACTTATTCATTGATACACGATGATATGCCGTGTATGGACGATGATGATATGAGACGCGGCAAGCCTTCAAATCATAAGGTCTTTGGGGAGGCTTACGCGCTTTTGGCGGGCGATGCGCTGCTCACAAATGCGTTTGCCGTAGCGGCGTCAAACCCATTCACCTCATCGGAAGTTAATGTCAGAGCTATCGAGCTTATGGCAGAATCAGCCGGGGATGTGGGTATGATAGGAGGACAGTTTATAGACCTTGAGGGTGAGATGCGAAAGCTTTCTCTTGATGAGCTTGTTTTGCTTCACAATCTAAAGACAGGACGAATGATAGAATTGTCGGCAATATTAGGCTGTTTTGCGGCAGGATATCACGAGGATAGCGATGAATTTCTCTGCGTTCGCTTGTATGCAAGGAAGATAGGGCTCGCTTTTCAGGTGGTTGATGATATACTCGATGTTGAGGGGGACGAGGCTACAGTAGGGAAGTCTCTTAATTCAGACGCGGAAAAGCAAAAGACGACCTTTCTCAGCTTTTTTGATATCGGGCATGCAAAAAGATATGCAAAAAGTCTTACTCAAGAGGCTATAATGGAGATTTCAAAGCTGAAGGACAGTGAGATGCTTTGTATGCTTGCGGAATACCTTTTAACGAGAATCAAATAAAAATACATCCAAAACTTTTTTATTTTAGCGGAGGATAAAATGGACGCTTTTTTAGGACACGTTAAGGCATTTTTTGGTAACTATATGCTTATGAGCGCGGTAGTGGCTTGGCTTATGGCTCAAATAATAAAAATATTTACGGGCGTTTACAGAGACAGGCATGTAAATATTCTTGTGCTTTTGTTTTCAACAGGAGGAATGCCAAGCTCGCATTCGGCAAGCGTATTGGGACTTACGACAGCGGCAGCCTTGAAGCACGGTGCAGGCTCTGCGATCTTCGCCATTTGTGCGATACTTTCAATAATAGTTATAATAGACGCTATGGGTGTCAGATATGAGACAGGTAAGCAGTCAAAAATGCTTAATAAGATAGTAAAAGAGATATTTACCGATTCTGAAAACGCAGAAACTCATTTTAAGGAATTTATAGGACATACTCCGCTTCAGGTATTCATGGGAGTATTACTTGGAATTGCTGTAGGCATTGCGATGTTTTTTGTGTTTCACTGATTGATATGAGAGTAGATGTTTATCTGGCTGCGGCGGGATACACCGCGAGCCGAAAAAAAGCACAGGATCTTATTGAGGCGGGAGCTGTAATAATAGACGGAGAGATCGTAAAGAAATCTTCCTCTCCTATAAATGAAGCGGTACCGCATGAGGTAAAAATAGAGCAGGTATTTCCGTACGTGAGCCGCGGCGGAGTTAAGCTTCAAGCGGCGCTTGATGCTTTTGAGATTAACGTCAGCCGAAAAAAAGCCGTTGACGTAGGAGCTTCTACAGGAGGCTTTACCGATTGCTTGCTCAGACGCGGAGCAAGAGAGGTTTACGCGATCGACGCAGGCGTAAATCAGCTGCATGAAAGCCTCAGATCAGATGCCAGAGTTCATTCGATAGAACAGTTCAACGCAAGAGAGATGACTGTTGAGACTACCGGCGGAGAATGTGATATTGCGGTTGCCGACGTTTCTTTTATTTCGCAAACGTATATTATTCCGCAGATAGCATCGGTGCTTTGCGACGGAGGAATATTTGTAAGCTTGATAAAGCCACAGTTTGAGGCGGGAAGGTCTGCGCTTGGGAAAAACGGTGTTGTCAGCAATTCTGCGTATAGGTTTTTGGCAGCGAAAAGAGTTATAAGCTTTGCCTTTGAAAACGGATTTGATTGTTTGGGACTTATTTGCTCGCCTATAGAGGGGGGCGACGGGAACAAAGAGTATTTGGCTTATTTTGTAAAAAAGAATTGTCTTAAACCGAAAATTGACGATAAATACATAAAGCGAGTGACTTTGCTTTAGGGGGGGATAACGTGAAAATTGAGAAAATAGCGATAGTGACTAATTATAATATTCCTGATAAGCTTGCAGCCGCGATTACCGTTGCCGAGGGAATATATGAAAAAGCAAAGGCTGTTTATATTCCCGAAAATTATAAAGATAGAATATTTAGAAGTCATAACCATAAATCATATTTTACTTACCTTTCTTTTGACGGTATTTATTCCGATAGTGATCTCGTAATTGTTATCGGCGGAGACGGAGTTATGCTTGAGGCAGCTCGTCGGGCAACGCCGTGTGGAATTCCGATACTTGGGATCAACATGGGCAGAGTTGGATATATGACCGAGCTTGAAATGAATGAGCTTTCACTTCTTGACAGAATATTTACGGGGGATTATTATCTTGACGAGAGAGCAATGCTGAGGGTTGATATACGTTCAAGTAAAGGGCAGAGCAGATTTTCGGCGTATGCTCTTAATGAGGCAGTAATAGCAAACGGCTCAACTGCAAGAATTATAGATCTTCAGCTTTCGGATAACGGAAGGCTTGTAAGTGAATATCGAGCTGACGGTATCGTGGTCGCGACACCGACGGGCTCTACTGCGTATTCACTTTCGGCTGGAGGTCCTATAGTTGATCCAAAGCTTTCCTGCTTTTGCGTAACACCGATATGTCCGCACTCGCTTGTTGCGCGGCCGCTTATTTTTCCCGATAGCGCAAGTCTTGAAATAAAAAATATATGTGTGAGAGAAAAGGTTTTGCATCTTACGGTTGACGGTAAGGCAACATTTGACCTTTTCTTTGGTGATACGGTAGTAATAACCAAGGCTTCTATCAGCACAAAGCTGTTAAGAATAAAGGATGAGGATTTTTATTCTAAAATACGTATGAAAAAATTTATATAAAGGATGCGCAAAGAGAATGAAATCACAAAGACAACAAAGAATTTTAGAGCTTATTTCCAAATATGAGATAGAAACTCAGGAGGATATGATGACTCGATTGCTTGCAGAGGGCTTTAAGGTCACGCAGGCAACGGTCTCAAGAGACCTTAAGGAGTTAAGGCTTACCAAGGTACAAACCGCACGCGGGACCTACAGATATTCTCTTGGACAGATGCGGCAGGCAAACGGCAGTGTAAAGCTCAATAACGCAATGGTGGATTCAATAACCGAAGTGAAATATTCATTGAACAATGTTGTGATAAAGACTTATCCGGGGCTTGCGGGAGCGGTTGCGTTTGCGGTTGATACACTTAATATGCCGAGCATTCTTGGATGCGTTGCGGGCGATGATACGGTGATAATCGTGACCGATAGCGTTGAAAGCTCGGCTGAGCTTAGTGAAAAGCTTACAGAGCTTATGAAAAGCTTTTGATTTTTAATTCTTGGAGGGGAGCTTTCTATGCTTGAAATATTGCATATAGAAAATATTGCGGTCGTAAAGAAAATAGATATAGAGCTCTCGGACGGAATGACAGTGCTTACGGGAGAAACGGGGGCGGGTAAATCTATCATTTTGGATAGCCTGAATCTTCTTTCGGGCGCGCGAGCCGATAAGGAGCTTATACGCAACGGCGAAAGTAAGGCGGAGGTCAGCGCGGTATTTTCAAATCTAAACTCAAATACCCGCAGAAGATTGAGTGAGCTTGGTTTTGATTGCGAGGACGGTTCAATATATATAAGCCGTTCAATAACGCAAGCATCGTCAAGCGCAAGAGTAAACGGAAGTCCCGTTACGCTTGCGATGCTGAAAAGTATAGCAGAGTTGCTTTTTGCCATACATGGACAAAATGACAACGTGCTTTTGGAGGATCCTAAAAATCATTTGAATATTCTTGATATTTATGCAAATAACCGTGAGCTTCTTGATTTATATGCTTCGCAATATGAAAGTGTTGTTGCTTTACGTAGAAAGTTGCGGTCGGTTTCCGAGGATTTGCGTGAGCAAGCGCGAATGAGTGAGGTGCTTAAATTTCAAATCGAGGATATAGATTCGGTAAAGCTTAAGGCAGGCGAGGAGGAAGAGCTTGAAGCTCTTGTAGCCCGTCTTCGTGGGTTTGAAAGAATTAACAAAGCTTGCGGACTTGTCAAGCGTGCGCTTGAGGGCGGAAAAGGAATGGGAGCTATCTATCTTACCGAGAGAGCATCGGATGCCTTGGGCTCTATTTCCGATTCCGTACCTGAAGCCGATTCGCTTTCGGCTCGGCTCAGTGAGGTAAGATATGAGCTCGAGGATATAGCGGCGTCGGTCTCCTTGCTTTCGGATCTTGGAGGAGATGACCCCACGGCTATGCTTGACAGAGCAGAAGCGCGCCTCAATGCTATAGTGAAGCTAAAGCGCAAATACGGAAGCACGGTGGAGGAAATTATTGCTTTCAGAGACGATGCAAGGGCAAAGCTTGATTTTATAGAAAACGCGGATGATATTCGCGCCGATATCGAGAATGAGCTTAAGTTGGCAGAGCAAAAGGCAATAAAATCGGCGAGAGCGCTTACCGAGTCGAGACGTAAGGCGGCGCACGCTATTACTCACAGAGTTTGTGAAACACTTGCGTTTTTAGATATGCCAAAGGTAAGATTCGAGGTCTCTATCAAGCCGTCTGATGATTTTTTAGCAACGGGACGCGATGAGATCGAATTTATGATATCTGCAAATCCCGGAGAGCCCTTGCTTCCCATAGCAAGGATAGCTTCGGGCGGAGAGCTTGCGAGAATAATGCTTGCGCTCAAGAATGAAATAAATCAATGCGACGGAATAGATACAGTTGTGTTTGATGAGATAGATACGGGAATTTCGGGTAAGACCTCGCGAAAGGTCGGAATGAAGCTAAAGGAGATCGGTAGAGCATCGCAGGTCGTATGTGTTACACATTCGGCACAAATTGCGTCTCTTGCGCACAATCACCTGTTGGTTTCAAAAAAAGAGATCGACGGTCGTACCGAAAGCTCTGTAAGTCCTTTGGACGGTAGAGAAAGAATAAATGAAATTGCCAGAATACTTGGAGGAATTGAAATAACTCGCGCACAACTTGTTGCTGCCGAGGAAATGCTTTGCGAGGGTGCAGAGTACTGATAAAGGAGTAAAAAATGTTAGAGATCAAGAAGGAAATAGCGCAAAATATAGCGGAAATTATTAAAAATATAAACGCGCAAGCCGAGCTTGGTGAGCAAGATATACTTGATATGCTTGAGTATCCGCCTGATGAAAAGATGGGAGATCTTGCGTTACCGTGCTTCAAGCTCAGCAGAACGCTCAGAATGGCGCCGCCTAAAATTGCGGAGGCGATAGCGGAGAGCTTTTCTGCTTGTTCTGTAAAAAGAGCGGAGGCTGTAAACGGATATTTTAATATTTATTTTGACGGCGAATATCTTGCAAAAAAGGTCGTTGCCAAGGTAAGAGAAAAAGGCGATAAATACGGTGCGCCCGATATCGGAGAAGGGAAAACGGTTGTTCTTGATTATTCTTCGCCAAACGTTGCGAAGCCGTTTCATATAGGACATCTTGGAACAACGGTTATAGGTCATTCCTTAAAAAAGCTTCACGAATTTGCGGGATATAAATGCGTGGGAATAAACTATCTCGGTGACTGGGGAACTCAGTTTGGTAAGCTTATCGTAGCTTATAAGAAATGGGGCAACCGAGAGGAGATAGAAAACGGAGGAGTCGATGCGTTAGTTGCTCTTTACGTAAAAATAAATAATGCTATTTCGGGTAATGAGGAGCTTGGAATTCCCGCAGATCCAACCCTTGCCGACGAATCGAGAGCTGAATTCCGTAAGCTTGAGGAGGGTGATGAGCAAAACATCTCTCTTTGGCGTTGGTTTGTTGATATAAGTCTTGCCGAGTATCAAAAAACATATAAGCAGTTGGGTATCGAATTCGATAGCTATAAGGGTGAGAGCTTTTATACCGATAAGATGCCTGCTCAGGTTCAAAAGCTTCGCGACATGGGACTTCTTAAGATCGATGACGGAGCTTCTATCGTAGACCTTGAGGCATATGGAATGACTCCCTGCCTTATACTTAAGCGGGACGGCTCTACGCTTTATCCTACACGTGATATTGCGGCGGCGGTTTACCGTAAGCAAGAGTATGATTTTGACAAGATGATATATGTTACAAGCGCGGGACAGTCCTTACACTTTGCTCAGTGGTTCAAGGTCGTTGAGCTTATGGGGTATGATTGGTACGATAAGCTTGTTCACGTTCCGTACGGTACCGTCAGCATAAACGGAGCAAAGCTTGCAACCCGTACGGGTAACGTAATTCTTCTGCGAGATCTCTTTGCCGAGTCTATTTCAAAGGTTGAGAGTATTATGAAAGAAAAAAATCCCGATATTGAAAATGGGGATAAGATCGCAGAGGCAGTCGGTGTCGGAGCTATTGTATTCTATTACCTTTCAAATAACAGAATACGTGATATAAACTTTATGATGGAGGACGCTCTCAGCTTTGAGGGCAATACAGGACCTTACGTTCAGTACACTTATGCGCGAACCTGCTCGGTTCTTGCAAAGTCACCTGAATACAAGGGAGCGGAGACACTCGTTGTGACCGCAGATGAGGAGACGTCGCTTCTCAAGGCGCTTTCTCGGTTTGAGGAGGTAGTGCGTGAGGCAATCGCGGTGTACGAGCCGTCGGTAATTACGAGATATATTCTCGACGTTGCGGGCGCGTATAACAGATTTTATCATAATTGCTCAATACTTGGAGCAGATAATGAGGATGTAAAGAATACGCGTCTTGCGCTTACAGAGGCAACTAAGACGGTGCTTGGTAACGCATTCGGACTTATTTGTCTTGCAAAAACAGAAAAAATTTAAAATTATTTTATAAATTCAGAGGTAAAAACAATGTCAGGACACAGCAAATGGGCTAACATTAAGCACAAAAAAGAAAAAACCGATGCTCAAAGAGCAAAAATATTTACTAAAATAGGTAAAGAAATTACTATTGCGGTAAAAGCGGGCGGCGGAGATCCAAATAACAACTCTAAGCTTCGCGACCTTATACTTAAGGCAAAATCCAATAATGTTCCTAATGATAACATTGAAAGAACGATAAAGAAGGCACTTGGTTCAACGGGAGAAAACTACGAGGAAATAGTTTACGAGGGCTACGGTCCTGCGGGTATTGCTGTAATTGTTGAAACAACGACCGATAACCGTAACCGTACGGCAGGTAATGTGCGTTCCTATTTTTCAAAATATCACGGTAATATGGGACAGACAGGATGCGTATCTTATCTTTTCGCCGACAAGGGCGTAATAATCGTTTCTAACGAAGACGGAGATATTGACGAGGATAAGCTTATGGAGACGGCTCTTGAGGCGGGCGCAGAGGATTTTGCGGCTGAGGACGAGGCTTTTGAGATATATACCGAGCCTGACGATCTTTTTGCCGTTAAGGAAGCTATTGAAGCGGCAGGATATCCCATTCTTTCCGCGGAGCAGGATAAGATCCCCTCTAATTACGTAACGCTTGAGGAGGAAGAGGATATCAAGTTTATGAATTTGCTTATCGAGCATCTTGAGGATGACGATGACGTAATGAACGTATATCATAACTGGGAGAATGCCGATTGATCATGGGAAAATGGAAAAGACTTTTTTCCAATACGGCTATTATGGGAGCGGGCACCTTTATTTCAAAGCTGCTCGTTTTCCTGCTTATGCCCTTATATACGGCGTATCTTTCAAGCGCAGAATTTGGAGTTGCCGATATTTTGACGCAAACGGCAAATCTTATAATTCCGATAGCAGTTCTTGGCATAGGTGACGGACTTTTCAGATTTACGATAGACGCAGAACCAAACAACAGAAAGCAGGTGTTCAGCACCGCGATAATTACTCTCGCGGTTGGTATGATCCCACTTGCATTGCTGATACAGCTCTTAAGATTCTTCAGCGTTTTTGATGGGTATATATGGCTTGTATTTGCTTATATTTGCACCGCCAATTTACATCTCATCGTTGCAAATTATGTAAGAGGATGCGACAGAACAAAGATCTTTGCGGTACAGGGAATAATAAATACCGTTTTAGTAATAGGATTTAATATTTTATTTCTTGTGGCGTTTGATATGGGGGTTACGGGGTACGTTTTATCTGTAATTCTTGCGGATTTTTTGGTTTCTGTTGGACTTATTATTTTCTGTAAGCTTTACAGAGATATAAAGCCTAAGAGAATAAGCAGCGCTTTGGTAAAGGAGCTTTTAAAGTTCAGTGTTCCTTATATTCCGCTCACTCTTATGTGGACAATAACGTCTGTATCAGATAGATTTGTAATACTTGCAACACTTGGAGAAAATGCAACGGCGATCAACGGACTTTATGCCGCTGCGTATAAAATTCCAACGCTTATAACTATAGCAGGCAGCATTTTTATTAAGGCGTGGCAGATATCCTCGGTAAGCGAACGGGATGCGGAGGAGAGAGCTTCCTTTTTCGGAACGGTTTATAAAAATTATTTGAGTATAATATTTGCGGGCGGAGCGGGACTTATTGCTTTTTCGCAAATATTTACAAGGCTTTTGCTGCACGAAAGTTATTTTGAGTCTTGGAAGTACGTTCCTGTTCTTGCGATAGCAATGGTATTTTCTGCGTTTTCGGAGTTTTTGGGAAGTGTTTATTTTGTGCATAAGAGAAGCGCGCGCTCCTTGCTAACAGCGGCAGTTGGCGCTATAGTAAATATAGTGCTTAATTTTGCTTTGATACCAAGTCTTGGGGCGATGGGCGCGGCAATTGCAACTGCAATATGCTATGGAATAGTGTTTTTAATAAGAGTTATAGATACAAAAAAATATATTTCGTTTAGCCGTGCGCCTATAAAAACCGTTGTTAATACTGTTGCAATTATGGCACAAACGGTATTGATCCTTTTACAGATACCGTATTGGTGGATATATCAGATAGCCTTTGTTTTGTTCATGGCAGCTTTTAACGGTAGAGATATAATACGAACTGTTATATCAATGCTAAAAATAAAATTGAAAAAATAATAAAAAATTTCAAAAAACTATTGCATTTCTTGCGAGAATATGATATAATATCTCGTAATGTGTGTAAACACGATAAAGAGTGGTCCGCTGCGAAGCTCTGCATGAACACTCGGATTTTAAGGAGGACTGAAAGATGAATAATTTGATTCAGGCTTTTACAAACGAGCAGCTTAAAACGGAGGTTCCCGTACTTAACGTTGGTGATACGGTTCGTATTCACAACAGAATTAAGGAGGGTACTCGTGAGAGAATTCAGATGTTCGAGGGTACTATCATCGCAAAGCATGGCGGTGGAATTTCCGAGACATTCACTGTAAGACGAGTTTCTTACGGTTGTGGAATTGAAAAGACCTTCCCGGTTCATTCACCTAACGTTGTTAAGGTTGATATCATTCGTTCCGGTAAGGTAAGAAGAGCAAAGCTCTTCTATCTCCGTGACAGAGTCGGTAAGGCATCTAAGGTTAAAGAGAAGATCTAACCTTGCGATGTTGATCAAAAAGGACACTCTTTTGAGTGTCCTTTTTGATTTTTGATTTTTTATTTTTTTAGCAGCTCCTCGGCTTTTTGAAATATTTTTGATTTCTCGTCCTGGTCCGCTACTGTGAAAATAACGTAGTTACCAAATCTTCGTGCCTCGGCAGAATTAAGCTTTTCAAGCTCGGACGGTGAATAATTCCTTAAAAATTCACGCTTTTGCTCCTGGTTGTCTTTTATATAAAGCTGTGCATCCTCCAAGAGCTTTTTTGCGTTTTCATCGTTTGAAGCGTGCAGAATACCTAATTCGGATACATCTGTGTTATCCTTTGAATATATGACATAAAAATCGTCAAAAAGCTCTGAATCGGGAAAGAAAAGATTTAGATCTGCGCTTGAATATTCACTGAATTCACCGTATGGCACGGAAATTTCCTTTTGTAAGGTGCTTGACAATTCATTGCAAGCAAGAGAATTGGAAAAAGCTTTGGCAGAACAGAATGTGAAAATGAAAGCGCAGGGAAGAGACAATAGCGCAATGATAAATTTTTTGTTTTTTTTCATAATAGACCTCCGTATCAGTCAATAGGATTGTTTGTTAAATATTCTAAAAAGCATTTGTAGGCATCTGTGTTAAGATGATATCCGTCAGGCGCTTGGAAGGAGCTTTTCAGATATCCGTCTTCATCCTTTAGCGCTTTTGCGCTTTCTATATAATATATTTTATTTTCGTTAGCGAGCTGAAAAGCCCATTCATTCAGTGTTTTAATATATGAATTAAGCTCGGCAGCGCTTACGGTATAGCGAGACATATCCATGCTTTTGGCGATAGGGAAGCAGGAATTTATTATTATTTTGGTGCTTTGAGAGTTTGTTTTTATGAGATCTATAAGTTTTTGATAGCATGATTTAAAGTAATTTTCTCCGCGCGCTATAAATGTGGTCGCACCGTTAAGTCCAAAGGTAAGCATCATATATTTAGGCTTTTTTCTCTTTATTGCTTCTTCAAGAGATATTTCCTCGCGGTTTTCGGGATAAATTATTCTACAGTCAGATATTGAGGGGTCAAGCATAAGAGTTCCGCTTTTCGGTGCCCAGACTTGAGTTGTGTTAGTTCCATCGGAAAGGACACCGCGGCTTTTTAAGTGATAAGTCGTTGATTCTCCAAGGAAGGTTATTTCATCTATATAATTTGAGGATATGCTTGATACCTCCTTGGTAGCTTCCGTGTCGGTGTCTTGGAATTCCTGTTTATTGTTTGCGCATGAAACCAATACCAGCGATACAATGATTGATATTAAAAGTATTCTAAACATAAAAAACCTCCGTACATAAAAATGCCTTAAAAGCTTTATGTACGGAGTTCTTTTATCTTTTGTAGTTGAACTGCTTTTCGTATTTTTCGGGGGTAGAATTTGATTTCAGCAACCGTTTTTTGAAAAACGCGATCAAAAGCATTATCACAGTATAGCCTGCAGTTGCTATTGTAATTCCTATTATGATTTTTGTTGAATTCATTTTGTTTGGGATGCAGAAGCAGGTCGAAAATGCGAAAATAAATATCGAATAGTGAATAATATAGCGAATAGCAGTGTGAATTTGCTTTATAGAAAGAATTGCGTTAGCAATGGCAAGAAGGCAGGAGAAAAGAAAGAAAAGTAAAACTCTGCCTGCTTCGATTGCGGCACTGCTATCGGATATGTTTATTATTTGAAGCACCAGCATATAGGCTGCGGTTATAACGGTAAATATAACGCAAGTAGATATGAGTGCTTTTTTAATAAGCTTTTTTGCGTTCATATTGAAGCGTGGTCCTTTCAGGTAGTTTACCCATTTATTATATCATAAATACGTTAAAATTCAAGTATAATATGTAAATTTTCAAAATCAAGGCTATTCCGAATAGGGAATAGCCTTGGGGTTATTTTTTCGATTTTTTTGAGTGGTTGCCTTTTCTTGTTTTAGCATTTTTTGATTGCTGAGGCTTCTTTTTGTTCTTTTCTTTGGTTGGGACTGTGTTAGCAGACTCATCATCATCGGATTTTGATGAAAGAAATTCTTCCTCGGTAAGAAGGGATGGATTTTCGGGGATGTGAGTTGCGTTCTGACGGCATAGACGTTTTTCGCGCAGACGCTTTAAGATCCATTCGTGTAAAAGAGTATATAAAACACTGCAAAGAGGAACGCTTAGGATTATTCCCGGGATCCCGAAAAGCTCTCCGCCAATTATTACCGATACGAGAACCCAAAGACTTGGAAGCCCGATCTGTTGCCCCATAAATTTGGGATAAAGAACGTTGGATTCAATCTGTTGAAGAATGATTATGAATATTAAGAACCATAGCGCCTTGATTGGTTCAACAAGTAGGATCAGGAAAGCTCCTATCACCGCTCCTGTTATAGCTCCAAATATAGGAATGAAGGCCGTTAAGCCGATTATAAAGGAAACTATAAGGGCATGTGGGAATCGGAAAATGGTCATACCGATAAAGGTTAGCGAGCCAATCAGAACTGCTTCTATGCACTGACCGGCAATAAATCCTTCAAAGGCTTTTTTTGTAAGCGTCAATACATTGATTATATTGGTAACTCTTTGTTCGGACGCGATGGAATAAAGAAATCCTTTTAGAAGCTTTGAAAGGGATTCCTTGGAGGCGATGATATATATGGAGAGAATAAATCCGAGAATTACGTTCCAAAGAGAAACGAAAACATTAAGAGCCGCGTTGAGCGTTGTTTGAATGACGTCGTTTGTGCTTTCGCCAATCAGCTTGGTAAGGAAGGACGTAATAGTTCCCCATGAAAAATCTATCGATTCGTGGTCGAAGGGAAGATCGAATTTCTTTACAAGCTCACGCGTTCTTTCTGTGAGGTTTTGCATATATCCGTCGGCATTGTTGAAGAAGTCCTTTATACTCTCACCAAGCTTTGGGAGAATATAGGAAAGAAGTACTGCGGAAATCAGAAAAAAGCAGGCAAGACTTAACGAAATCGAGACGGTGCGCTTGATTTTTGACCAAATTCTGCCGTTGCGCAGAGTCAAACGCCTGAAGACCTTGTTTTCAAAAAAAGTAACGGGTATATTAAGGATAATTGCTATAAAAAGTCCTATGAAAATAGGAGATAAAACCTTCAGTATCAGGGATAATACCGAAAGCGAGGTATCAAAATTATATATAATTCCAAACACGAGAATTGAAACGACTATAATTCCAAGCCATTTCAAATAGTGCCAGTTTTGATCCTTTGGTATCTTTTTCATGCGATCGCCTCAAGTTTTAAATTTAATTTAATCGTCCTTTTTTTCTTCGTCGGAGCTTTCATCAGGATCTTCCGCCCGAATACTTACTATTGCACGGTCAACTCTGTGATCCTTTATTTCTTCAACAGATATATTTAAGTGCTCTGTAGAAAGCTCGATATTAGAACCGTCATCGGGAACAGAACCGTAAAGCGCAAGAGCATAACCGCTGAATGTATCGGAATCGGTCTCTTCAAGCTTTATATTGAGAGCTTCCTCAACCTCATCGATAGAGGCGCTTCCGAGAATTCTCCAGGAATTTTCACCGATAAATTCAATGGGTGGGAGGTCTTCCTCTCCGTCTTCGTTTTCCGAAACTATGTCACCGACAATACATTCAACAAGATCGGTCATAGTAATAACGCCAAACAGACCGCCGTATTCGTCAAGGACTATCGCCATAGATTCACGGTGCTCACGCATATTTTTAAACAGAACGTCTGCCTTTACTGCTTCAGGTACAAAATAGGGAGATGAAACGGCTGTTTCCATTACAGTTTCACGAGTTTTATTTTCAAGACGGAGATAGGAGCGGGCATCAAGAATCCCCACTATATTATCTATGCTGTCTTGGCAGATTGGATAACGTGAAAAACGGCTGTTATTAATTATTTTGTCCCATTCCTCGAGCGAGTCTGAGAAATCAAGGCAGGTAAGTTCGGTACGGTGGGTAGCGATCTCACCGGCGGAAAGATCGTCGAAATCAAATATGTTTTCGATAAGCTCTTTGTTGTACTTATCAATACTTCCGTCCTCGTGAGCTTCATCGATCAAGGTAAGAACCTCGCCCTCGGTAACGGTGTCTATTGTTTTTGCTTTGAATATCTTTGAGAGAAGCTTTTTCCAAAGCATAAATATTGCGTTTATAGGGGTAAGGATTATTACTAAAAATTTAAGGACAGGCGCTACAGCCATGGAAAATCCTTCGGCATGCTCTTTCGCAAGGCTCTTTGGTGAAATTTCTCCAAAGATAAGAACGATAACCGTTATAACTGCCGTAGCGATAGCGGCTGAAAAGTTTTTTACTGTTGGATGAACTATTGCCTCTACAAACCAAACTGTAGCTATAGATGTGAGTGCGATGTTTACGATGTTGTTTCCAACGAGAATAGTTGAAAGAACCTTGTCGTAGGATTCGGAAAGCTTAAGCGCGGATGCTGCGCGTTTGTTTCCCTCAGCTGCAAGATTTTTCATTTTTGTGCGGTTAAAAGACGTATAAGCGGTTTCTGTTGCCGAAAAGAAGGCAGACAGTGCAACAAGGACAAACATTAAAATAAATGTTAAAAGACTCCCGGCTGGCAATTCCATAATAAAAATAACTCCTTATAATAGTATTGAGAGAACACTCGGAAAAATGCAGAAAAGTATTTTCCAAAAAAACGCAAAAAAGCATAGCCTGAATGTAACTTTAGGTTACAACGCAGGTTATGCAAATGACTTTTTTGAATATTTACTTCGATCACATATGTCTCCGTCAGTCACGGTAGGTTCTCCTTAAAATTAATACGGTATTATACTTACCAAGATATATTATACCATAAATTTATTATTTGTCAATAGGAATAGTGAAAAATATAGTGCTATCAAGAGAAGTGAGCTCTTGGCGCACCTGCGATAAAGCAGGTGCGCCAATTCTATTCGCCTGTGGCGAGTGATATGCACTTCGTGCGTGATAT
>JAFQPL010000081.1 GCA_017411785.1 Clostridia bacterium | reverse complement strand
TTGCTTTTTCAAAGACCTCCGGTTCGTTTCTCTTTAACCAAAGAAGCTTTGAAATGCAGTCGGACGGAGTTGGCTTCCAGCCTGCCTTCGTTCTGATGCTTTCCGCACTCAGCGTTGAGATTATCTCCTCGTTTTCCTTTACCGCTCTTCTGTCCATCCATGTAAGTGCATTATAAAGCGGCTTATTGTTTTCGTCAGCAGGGTAGATGCTGCCTGCCTGTGAAGAAAATGAAATTCCGATTATTTCGCGCTTTTCCGCATCGGACATATTGGCAACTGCGTTTCTTACGGCAACTGCCGTTGCGTGATTCCAATCGTCTGCGCTTTGCTCCGATGAATCGTCTATGGGATAATAGGTCGGATAGTCGATGTTGGCTTTTCCGATGATCGCATCGGGCTGGCCTGCCTCGGATAACCGCAGAACCGCGGTCTTTATTGAGGATGAGCCTATATCTATACCCAAAAAGTACATAAGAAAGTTCCTTTTTAATAAATTATAATTATTATAATTAAGTTTGCGTTATCTTGCTAATATCTCGTCGAGTTTCTTGAGGATATAGCTTGCGGTTGCTTCGGTCGTTATCACAGGGGGCTTGAAGAGAACTCCAGGAACGCAATTAGCCTTGTAAAGCTGAGCTGATGCATCTATGCAAGCTACGTGAAGCTCGTGTGTAAATTCAGCAGCGGCTTCAACACTATGGAAGTGGAGCGCGATGTTATAGCCCTTACCGCTTGCTTTTGCGAGCTTGTTAGGATATTTTTCGCAAAGCTTAACGAAGCCGTTTTCAAAAATATTTGAAACTCGGTCAAGCTCGTCCCCTGCTTCCTGAACATATCTGAGTGTTATGAGGTACGCAAGTGAGGCAAGCTCCTCCTGACCGTTTGTTACGAGCGCGCCAAACTGGTTAAGCGTATCGTACTCTGCGGTGGTTATTATACGGCTCGCGGGGTATTCGCCTCCGGGGAAGCCCTTTCCGATTACCGCAAAGTCGGGATTCAGACCGTATTTGCGGAAGAGGAATATAGTATCGTACCACATACCCGTCTGTATTTCATCGCAGAGGGTGGGAGTGTCGCACGCGTGGCAAAGATCATACACGGCGCGGAGATACTCGGGCTCAAGCTTTGTAGCTCCGTAGTTCATCATAATTATTTCGTGCATAAAGCCTGCGGTCTTATATTTTCCGCTGTTATATTTTTCAAGCTTTGCTTTAAAGTCTGCTACATCGTTAGGACGTACCGAAACCACCTTCCAAAGCTCACCTGCTTCTGCTTTTTCACGGAAATCCTCCCAAAGACCTCTGAAGGTCTGAGTGAGAACCGTGGTGCCGTGGTAGTTGCCCGTAATTCCGTCCGCAACGTCTGCCATTATGAAGAATACGGGAGTTTTGCCCGCGTACTTCGGTGTGGGAAGCTCGGGAGAGAGCTGATAGAATCTCGAGAGCATCATTTTTACGCCCGCTTCAACGGCGAGTGAGCCTGTTTCAAGATTTATGATTCTGTTAAGAACGCCCTTTTCCTTGGAAGCTATTACTGCGTCGAGCTTTGCGTCGTCGGAATCTGCGATTCCGTTTGCCGCGGCAACTATTCTTCTTTCGTGAAGTCTTGTTATGTATCCTCTTGTGTTGTTGTGGGTTGCGTTAAGAACGCCGAGCTTGCGCGCGTTATCAATAAGCTTATATCCCGCGAATGCGTGACCTAAGGATGCGTGATAATGCTCACTCTTACCTATGAGATAGAGCTTTCCGTCCTCACCTAAGCGGAAGCAACCGTAACCGCCGAGCGGGGAAGCGTCCTTATTTTCTGCTTTTCTGAAGGAATCGGTGGGAGCTCCGTCGTTGTTGTCGGGAGTCATAGGCTCTATAACCTGAGTTCCTACTTTTTCAAGGAGCGCGTCGTTTTTTGCTTGCGCCGCCTCGTCGTAGAAGCTAATTTCCTCGTTCGCTATAGCCATCGCCTCGTCGTAGCTCATTTTGCCAAAGAATTCATTTGCTCTTGCTACGCTCTTCATGTATGAGTTGCCCAAAAGGGATGTGAGTGAATATTTTACGTTTTTAAACATTTTAATCAAACCTCCGAGAGTGATACTGCGCGATGCTCTTTGTGAGAGATGAGCGCCGCTGTTTGAAGCTTATGTGAGAGGGCTGTTTCCTCGGGACGTAAGCATCCGAAGGGAACGGGTATTCCCGCTATCTCACACATAAACGTTGCCCACATCTGAAGAATGGAATCCGAGAAGCCGAATTCAAATATGCCTCCTGTGATAGTGGGGATCATCGGCTTTGAGCCAACGTCAACTCTGCACCATGCCTGCTCGCGTCCGCGAGGCTCGGTGTAATAGAACGCGTTGGGATCGTCCGTTGAGAAGCGAGCCGACTGATTAAGACCGTCAACCTCTATGTTCCAGGAGTTCGTAGCTCCGGGGCAGATACGCTTCATCTCGATTATGAGCGGGAATTCTCCATCTGCGTTTTTTACGTTGCAAACGAGGTGCGCGTTATCCCACGTAAGACAGGGAACAACTCCGCCCTTTCCGTCGGGGCGTTCCTTAACGATATCCGAAAGGTAAGCGGAAACTGTTTCGGGGATCCAACCCATTCTGAACGGAATATGCTCCGCGTGCAGACCAAGGTCTCCCATGCATCCGTACTCGCCGTTAATGTTTATCATACGCTTCCAGTTTATTGGCTTTGAGGTGTCCATATCACTTGAATGGTGGAAATTTGAACGGACCTCTATAAGCTTTCCTGCCGCGCCCGATTCGATCCAACGTATCATCTCCTGCGCTCCCGGGAAGAAGGGAAATTCGCTTGAGCAGCGGACAGTTACCTCGGGGTGAGCTTTTATGGCATCAAGAATAGCCTCGTTATCGGCTTTATCTATACCGAATGGTTTTTCCGCAAGAAGATGTTTACCTGCGTTGATTATGTCAACGTAGAATTTTTTATGAAGATTGTGGGGGACTGCACAGTATACTGCGTCGATATCGTCTGCCGCGAGAAGCTCGTGGTAGTCTGTTGTGCTGTATTTTACAGTATCAAAATTGTCGGTAAAATAGCGGCGTGCATCCTCGCTGAGATCGCAAACTCCAACGATAACGGGCTTTGGCATATCCTGTGTAAGCTGGCACCAACGCGCTACGGCGCATGCAAATTCTTTTCCCATAAGTCCGCATCCGATAACCGCGAAGCGGATTGTTTTTCTTTCGTTACTCATAAAAAAACCTTTCTTTTTTGCGTATTTGTTTTAGAGTTTAAAGGAATTTTGTAAATTCTCAAACTTTTCCTCATACATATTACATTATATCACTTTGTCCATTGGATTTCAAGATGTTTTGCAAATATTTATTATAATATATATTATAATTCATAAAAATTCTATCCGCGAATATAAATGTAATAGAATTCTTAAAAAAATATATGGAGGATGCTATGTTTGTATATTCGTTAAAGGCAAGCACACTGAAATTTTTTGCGGTCGTTTGCGTTGCTCTTACTGCTTTGGTTATGATGATAACATTTATACCGAGCTATGACAGCGGGGAGATAAAGTACATAACCACCGGGAATGAGACCGATATAAATTATTCAAAGATCAAGACTAATGAGGATAGAATAGCCTTTCTTTCGCAATTCGGATGGCGTGTGAATGATGATCCCGTTGAGGAGGTCGAGGTGACCGTTCCCGAAAAATTTGATAAGATTTTTAACGGATACAATGAGATCCAGAAGCGTCAAGGGCTCGATCTTTCAAAATATAAGGGAAAAACTGTAACCCGTTATACTTATGAGGTGACAAACTATGAGAATGAAAGCGGCAAGGTGTATGCAAATGTTATAGTTTATCGAAATAAGGTTATCGGCGGGGATATTTGCTCAGCAAATGTGGGCGGATTTATTCACGGATTCAGTAAATAAAGCGGTGAAAAATAAAGCAACGGCTCTCTCGGTTTTAAGAGAGCCGTTGCTTTATTTTATGATGTATCCGTCTTCTTTGAAAATTATCCGTTTTATCTCACCGTCCGCGATTATGCAGCCCTTGCGTCCAAGCTTTTTAAATATATATTCGTTTGATCTTATCGCGTTACCTATGAACTCGTACTTTTCTCCCGTAACTCGCTTGTCAAAGGCGTTTTGCGAGGTAGTCCAAAGGGTGTAGCTCGGTGCAACCGCGTCGTAAAGCCCTACTGTTGCGCCGCTGTAGCCGTGATGGTTGACCTGCATCATATCGCTCTTTAGTCGGTCACCGTAAATGCTCACAAGAGCGTCTGAAATCACGGTGTCAGCGTCAGCGGTGAAGAGTATTTTCGTCCCGTTAGCCTCAAGCAGAAGAACTAAGGATGCGTCATTCGGCGAGGGCTTTATGCTTGGGGCGCAAAGCTCCTGGGTAAATAGCGGAGTAAGTCTCACATCACAAAATTCAAGAGCTTGCCCCACGTGCGGCTTTATGATTTTAGAGCCCGCGTAGTCCTCTTTTATGATTTTTGGAAGACGGTAACGCAGAAAATCGTTGGGCTGATATTCCTCCGAATAGGTGGACGGATCCCCGTCGTTAAATATGAAATATTCTATTTCCGCGTCGTTTTTATAAAGCTTGTTGAATTTAAGAAACGCGCCGAAGTGGTCTGCGTGGGGATGGGTGAATATCCAAGCGGCGATCTTGAGCTTTTCCCCCTTTAGCTTGTCGTTTTCCTTGAGAAAGGCGTAGATGTTGTCGGCGTCGGCGGATTCTTTCTCCTCATCCTCCGAGGAATAGCATCCGTATCCTCCGTCGAATATGATAAATCTGCCGTCTGCGAGTGTTACTATGTAACACATTCCGTTTCCGTCGGTTATTTCTCTGTGTGAATAATCAAGAGGAATTACGGCAAGCGAGCTATCGGTTATCCTTTTGTATTCGCTATCCTTTCTCTTACGGTCGGTTTCGATGAGAGGGTCACGCAGTATTCTTAAGATCCTGTCGTAATTCGTGTAGCTGATATGAAGAAGCTCATTGCTCTTGTACAGCGTTGCGAAAAAGCTTCCGTTAGCGATGAGATCATCGGTAAGAGTGTAACCGTTTTTTGAGGATGTTGTGATAAATTCTCTTGCGTCGGTGTAGCTTACCTCTGCATAGCATGTTTGATAGCACTGATTCCCGCAGGGAAGATCGGCTATATATTTTCCTTTGTTAAAATCTGTGATTTTCATAGCATCTCCATGGTTGCTTGAATCTTTTTGATGAGGAGAGAGCAAGGCTTTTTTGCCCAAGGCTGTCTCCCTATAAAAGAGGATGTTTCAAATTTGCATTTGAAACATCCTCAAAAATTAAACTTTGTTTTTGTTCGGCGTATATTCAGATACCGAAATCTTAGCAGAGCCGCCGACGAATTTGAGTATTTCTATCTTGTCGTCGCCAACGTAGCAGGTAGTGTTTTGCTTTGCCCAGACGTTTTGCGATTTAGCACTGCTTGCGTTGCCGCCGTGCGAGGTACGCTCATTAAAGCATTCCTGACTTGTCGGCCAAAGCGACCATTTTGCGTTGATCTTTTGATAAAGATCTACAGAGCCTCCGCTGTAGCCGTGATGTGCTATCTGCATAATGTCGCTCTTTATTGATGTACCGTACATGTTTATGAGAAGCTTAGTTGTTTGCGCCTCCGCATCAGCAAGAAATACCGTTTTGACTCCGTTAGCCGTCATTCTCACGATAATTGAGGAATCGTTTACCCATTGCATCTTTGACGGGGTATGGCTTTCCTGGGTCGATAAGATTTCAAAGACTGTATTGCAAAAGACTATTTTTTGTCCCGTGTGCGGAACTATCTTTTTTGCCGTTTTGAAATAGACATCCAGACAGTAGTGGGGAAGTCCGCCGTCCGCGCTTGTTCCAGGAAGCCAACCGCTCGGCTTCTGATCGTATCTGTCCTTGTTTCCGCAGTTCATAAGGTAATACTGAAGGGTTACCTGTGTGCCGTAAGTGCTTGAAAAGTCAACGAAGCCTCCGTAGTGATCACTGTGATCATGCGTGAAGATCCACGCCGCGATAACTATTTTTCCGTCCTTGCGCTTGTTGTTATCCTTGAGATAGTTGTAGAGGATGTGATGATCTGCGGCTTTTCCGTATCCGCCGTCAAAAATTACGTAACGGCCGTCCTCAAGGGTTACAACGTAGGACATTCCGCTTGCATCGTGGTTGCCGCCCGAAACGGTATCTTGATGAGTATCATAATCCAAAGACATGACCGCGAGCGTCTGATCTGTAACCCTTGTGTATTTCGGCTCGTCGTACTTGTAAACCGAGTTCTTAAGCTCGTTAAGAATTACCGAGAGCGATTTGTTGTGGTTAAGATAGGAAATATGAACGAGACCGCCCTTTCCGTAGCAGGTAACAAAACGGTTTCCGTTTATAGAGTTATCCTCGGTCTTTACGTATCCGAGCGTTTTAAGCTGATTTACGTATGTGTTTATTTTGCTTGCATCTGCTCCCGTGTAGTAAAGCTGCTGTATGCCGTCTCCTGAGGGATAGGTTGCCGAGTAGGTTGCTGCGGTAAATTTCGGGACCTCCGTAAGAGGCTTGCAGACCGACGGGATCACCAAAGATGTCTCCTTTTCGGGTGCTTTCGTTTCGGTTTCCTTTTTGGTTTCCTTTTCGGTATCCTTGTCATCGCTCTTTTCTGTGCCCGCGGTTTCCGATGCCGAGCTTGATTCCAAGTCGGAGCTTGAGCCCGCGGAGTCGGAATCCTTGCTATCCGCCGCGCAAGCGACGGTGCTGAGGAGCATAGAGGATGCAAGTATAATTAACAATACTTTTTTGAAAGAATTCACTTTGAATCTCCTTGAAATAAGCTGAATGGTGATTTTGCTTTAGGATTTAGCCCAGTTCGGCGCGCTCGAG
>JAFQPL010000080.1 GCA_017411785.1 Clostridia bacterium | reverse complement strand
GCTTTTTGAAAAAAGCGAAACCAAAAACTTTTAAACTCGGGCATAGTGCCATCAAATTTCAAGCCTCATACCCCGAGTCGGCAGTGCCGACAGCCAAGCTCGATGTTTGTGATATTAAATTTCAAGCCGCATACCCCGAAAAGATAAAAGTAAAACGCTCAACCGAGAACAAATCTCGATTGAGCGTACTTTTTTTGAAAACTCCCAAAAACCTTTCTGCAAGAAAGTTTTTTGCGGAGCTTTTTTTCAAAAAAGCGACCTAAACCTTAACACAAACTAACATCTACCCAATCTTTCCAAAGAGACGCAGAGCCTCACGTGCGGCGGCTTGCTCTGCCTCACGCTTTGAGTGTCCGACGCCTTTTCCGATAATATTGGAATTAAGCATAGCGACAACGGTAAAGAGCTTATCATGGTCGGGGCCCTGCTCATCAACGGTCTTATATTCAAGAAAATCGCCCTCGACCTGTTGAATAAGCTGCTGAAGCTCGGTCTTTGCATCGGTATGATTAAGAACGAAATTATCATCGGAAAGCTTAGCCTCAATAATAGGCAAAACAAAGCCCTTAACCACGTCAAAGCCACGCGCGCCCGCGTCAAGATAGATAGCGGCAACGATAGCCTCAAAGGCGTTTTCAAGAGTTGACTGACGTTCTCTGCCGTTGTTCTTTTCCTCACCCTTTCCAAGATAAAGAAAATCACCGACGCCAAGCGAACGAGAATAAGAAGCCAACGCCTGCGACTGCACGAGAGCGGCACGCATAGTTGAAAGCTCGCCCTCGGGAGTATCGGGAAAGCGAGCGAAAAGATACTCGCTCACCACGCAGGAAAGCACCGAATCGCCAAGAAACTCAAGCCGCTCGTTACACGGGCAGGCTTGCTTTTTTGCTTTTAACTCATTTGAATAAGAGGAATGCGTAAGCGCTTCCGATAAAAGCTCTTTATTATTAAAGGTATACCCAATAGCGCCCTCAAGCGCGGAAAAATCCAAGCGTTGCATAGCTCCTCCTTTCAAAATCTAAATCAAAATAAATCAAAAATTACTCTTAAGCTCGTCTATAACGGCAAGAGCGCGCTCGGCAAGCGCCTCGTTTTTTGCAACCTTGCCGCCCTTAACGCGATAAGGCAGAGGCTCAACTATACCGAAATTTGCGTTCATCGGCACAAACGCCCCCGTAGAGCCGTTTGCAACGTAATGCGCCATCGCTCCGAGCATAGTAACGCGCGGAAAGCGCAAGGCATCAACGCCGAGAGCCTGAGCCGCCGCGGAAAGCCCCGCAACAAGACCCGAGCCCGCCGACTCAACGTAGCCCTCGACACCCGTCATCTGCCCCGCGAAATAAATATTACTGCCGCGCAAACGGTAGCTCTCGTCAAGATAGCCCGGAGAGTTAAGATAAGTATTTCTGTGCATAACACCGTAGCGTAAAAACTCGGCATTCTCAAGCCCGGGTATCATTCTGAAAACACGCTTTTGCTCACCGAAGGTAAGATGCGTCTGAAAGCCGACAAGATTGTACATCGTGCCCTCAACATTCTCCTTGCGAAGCTGAACCACCGCGTAAGACTGAACACCGGTACGCTTGTCAACAAGTCCGACAGGCTTGAGCGGACCGAAAAGAAGCGTGTCGCGCCCGCGGCGCGCCATAACCTCAACAGGCATACAGCCCTCAAAAACCTTGGGGTTCTTTTTCTGCTCCTCGGAATCAAATTCCTTGAGAGACGCCTCCTCAGCCGAAACAAGCGCCTCCCAAAAAGCATCGTACTGCTCCTTGGTCATAGGACAATTGATATAATCCGCATCACCCTTATCATAGCGCGAGGCAAAAAAAGCCACGTCGGTATTTATTGTTTCGGCGTCGACGATAGGAGCGGCGGCGTCAAAAAAATGAAGCGACGACGCGCCGAGACGCTCGGTTATGTAACGCGCAAAGCCGTCGGATGTAAGAGGACCCGTAGCTATAACGGTTATCTCACCCTCATCGACCGATTCGACCTCTGCCTCTATAAGCTCAATGTTTGGATGATTTTTTATTTTTTCGGTAACGTACGCCGAAAATTTTTCTCGGTCTACGGCAAGCGCAGAGCCCGCGGGAACGCGCGTTGCGTCCGCCGCCTCAATAATAAGCGAGCCGAGACGGCGCATCTCCTCCTTGAGAAGTCCGACGGCATTGCTCCGCACGTCGGAGCGGAGCGAGTTTGAGCATACAAGCTCACAAAGCCCCTCCGAATGATGAGCGGGGGTGAATTTTTTCGGCTTCATCTCGTAAAGCCTTACCCTTACACCTCTGTTTGCCGCCTGCCACGCCGCCTCACAGCCCGCAAGTCCGCCGCCGCAGACGGTTATTGTTTTTTCTTGCATATTCATTTTTAAGCCGATAAGCTTATTCCTTTATTTCCTTTTTAAATCCGCAGCCCTTGGTGCGACAGAAGCAAACGCTCTGTCCTTTCTTGCGGAAAAGTATCTCTCCGCAGTCGGGGCATTTTTCATTCACGGGCATATCCCAAGAGGAGAAATCACAGGCGGGATACTTCTCACAGCTGTAAAATACCGTCTTGTTTTTGCCGTTCTTCATAACTATCTTTGAGCCGCATTTAGGGCAAGGAACACCGATATCACGGGTCTTTTGCTTGGTAAAGCTGCATTCGGGAAAACGGCTGCAAGCAAAAAAGCTTCCATATCTTCCGCTTCTCTGAACCATATCGGCGCCGCAAAGCTCACACTTGAAATCTGCAATTATCTGCGGCTTTTTATCCTTCTCCGCGCTCTGCTCGGAAGAAACAAGAGGCTTTGTGCTTCGGCACTGCGGATAATTGGGACAAGCGGCAAACTTGCCAAAGCGTCCGTTCTTTACTATCATTCGGCTTCCGCACTTATCGCAGATTATATCGGTCTCCTCAACGGGAACGCTAAGCTCAGCATCCTTCATCTTCTCGTTAGCCTCCGAAAGCTCGCGCTCAAATCCTCCCCAGAAGTCCTCAAGAACACGGTTAAGAGCAACCTTACCCTGCTCTATTCCGTCAAGGTCATTTTCCATTTCGGCGGTAAACTTGTAGCTTACAATATCGGGAAAGCTCTCTATCATAAGCTTGTTGGTAACCTCGCCCGTGGGCGTGGGAACAAGCATCTTTCCCTCTCTCTTTACGTAATTTCTCGAAATTATCGTAGAGATTATAGTTGCAAAGGTAGACGGTCTGCCTATGCCCATCTCCTCAAGGAACTTAACGAGAGAGGCGTCGTTATATCTTGCGGGAGGCTCGGTAAAATGCTTATCGGGAGTAACCGAAAGAGTCTTAAGAGCATCGCCCTCCTTCATTTCGGGAAGACGTATATTTCTCTGCTCGCTCGGCTCGTCGGCATTTCTGGCGGTATCGTCCTCGGTCTCCTCATAGACCGCCATATAGCCCTGAAAATCAACGGTATAACCGCTTGCGCGGAAGATATACGACGCGCTCTCACAATCAACAGTAAGCGTTGAGAGCGATGCCGACTGCATCTGACTTGCGACAAATCGCTCCCAGATAAGCTTATAAAGCTTATACTGATCGCTCGTAAGATACTTTCTTATTTTCACAGGCTCAACGCCTACTCTTGACGGACGTATAGCCTCGTGCGCATCCTGAGCGGTAGCGCGCGATTTATATACTCTCGGAGAGGACGGGCAGTAGCTTGCGCCGTACTTTTCCTCGATATAGCTCTTTGCCTCAGCCATAGCGTCTGCCGAAACTCTCAACGAGTCGGTACGCATATAGGTAATAAGACCCTGAACTCCGCCGTTTTCGCTTCCGATATTGATTCCCTCGTAAAGCTCCTGAGCGACCTTCATTATCTTCTGCGACTGGAAGCCAAGCTTCTTTGCCGCCTCCTGCTGCATAGTTGAGGTGGTAAAGGGAGGCGCGGGAAGCTTTTTCTTCTTTGCCGTCTTTACCGAGCTTACGCTGAAGGGAGATGCGCTTGTAGCGTCAAGAACCTTTCTTGCGTCTGCCTCGGAGGAAAGCTTTATCTTGCCCTTCTTGTTTCCGTAAAAGCGAACGTTAAAGTCCTTGCCGTCAAGCGTCGCGAGAGATGCGTCTATCGTCCAATACTCAACGGGAACGAAGGCGCGTATCTCATCCTCACGCTCACAGATTATTCTCGTTGCGACCGACTGCACGCGTCCCGCCGAAAGGCCGCTTCTTACGTTCTTCCAAAGAAACGGAGATATCTTATAGCCAACGATTCTGTCAAGAATTCTTCTTGCCTGCTGCGCGTCAACAAGATTCATATCTATCTGTCTCGGCTCCTTTATAGCCGCCTTGACAGCGCTCTTCGTTACCTCGTTAAAGGTAACTCTGAGAGTTTTCTCAACGGGAATTCCGAGAGCTGTGGCAAGATGCCAGGATATAGCCTCTCCCTCACGGTCAGGGTCGGTTGCAAGAAAGATCTTGTTTGCGCTCTTTGCTTCCTTTTTGATGTCCTTGATAAGATCTCCCTTACCGCGAATATTTATATAATGCGGCTCAAAGCCGTTCTCGATATCTACGCCAAGACTGCTCTTCGGCAGATCTCTTACGTGTCCCTTGGACGCGATTACTTTATAATTAGAGCCAAGATAGCCCTTTATTGTTGATGCCTTGGAGGGTGACTCCACGATAACCAGATTTGCCATCGCTTTTTCCTTTCAAATCTTTAAACTTTATTACTTTCTTATGTAAAGCCCACCGGGAAGCGAGCTTACAAGTCCCATAATTTCAAGCATTGTAAGTGCCGTTACGACCTCGGCGGCCGAAAGCCCCTCACACACTATTCTGTCAACGCTTACGGGGGCGTTGCAGGGTATCGACTCAAAGACCCGAGCAGTTGTCGGATCAAGTCCGTAATCCCTTGCCGTTGAGGTTGGAGCAGAGCTATCCTCACGTGCCTCGGCTTGCTCGGAACGGTCATTTGTATCCTGCTCAAAGGCTATGCTTTCCTGAATCGGAAAGCGCTCATTTTTTGAGCGCGCCGCCCTTGTATCATATTTTTCACCGACGAGAGGAGCGTGATTTATACGCTCATTCTCCTCGCATTTGTCGGGAATAGAATATTTTCTTAACGCCTCGGTAACGTCTATAGCGTTAGCTCTTGCCCGACTTAATTTTTCACTGTTGCTCTTCGGGTCGCCCAAAAGGAACTGATAATGCAAGACTATATCCTCGCTTGAAAGCGCGGCGTACGCGCCCTTGCGTAAAAGCTCATTCGGACCCTCGGCGGTAGGCTCGCCCACGTTACCCGGAAAAGCGAAAAGCTCCTTTCCCTGACCCATAGCGATAGACGCCGTTATCATCGCTCCGCTTTCCTTTCGGCACTCGGTAACGAAAACTCCGTGAGAAATTCCGCTTATTATACGGTTTCTCTGCGGAAAATAATATTTTTTCGGATCCTCAAATGGCGGATACTCGCTCAAAAGCGCGCCGTTTTTTATTACCGCCTCACGAAGCCTTGAATGACTCTTAGGGTATATAATATTAACTCCGCAGCCCAGCACCTGAACCGTAGGCTCTCCGCCCTCAAGCGCTCCGCACGCGGCTGTAGCGTCAACTCCGAGCGCAAGCCCGCTGACTATACAAGCCCCCAATGAGGAAAGCTCGTAAGAGAATCTATACGCCGCCGCTCTGCCGTACCGAGTCATTTTTCTCGTTCCGACAACACCGATGCAAAGTCGGTCGTTAAAAGCGGGAATACGCCCGAGACAGTAAAGCACTATCGGCGGGTCGACTATAAGCCTGAGACGCTCGGGATATCGCACGTCCCCATAGGTCAATATTTCAATTCCGTCCTTAACGCAGGTCTTGTATATCGAAAAAGCCTTATCAAGACTTTTATCGCAAAGACGGTCCTTAAGATTATCGGGGAAACGCCGTCCGAGCTGAAATATCTCGTCGGGCTCAAGCCGATATATGTCATAAGGGTCATCGTATAATTCATACAATCCCGTAAAATACTTCGAGCCGTATCCGCATTGCTCGGCAAGCCATATCCAATATACAACCTTATCTCTAATCATTTTTCTCTCCCCGAAAATACTCAGACAAGCGCGGAGTAAACCACTAAGCCCGTACAGTTTCCCAAATGCAGATAGCGGCGGCGGCAGCAGCGTTCAGCGACTCGCTTCCCTCTGTCATAGGTATGATGACCGCTCCGCTTGACGCCTCAATGACAGCCTCCGACAAGCCGTGGCCCTCGTTGCCTATAACGAAGGCATCTCCCTCGCGAAGCCTTATTTCGTTTATCTTACGGGCATCCTCGGTAAGCGCGGCAGCGTATATCTCTCTGCCGCTCGCGCGAAGACTCTTTATAAGCGTAGGCAAAGCCTCGGTCCCTACGGTATCTATCCTCAGCGAAAAAAGCGCGCCCATAGCGGCTCTTACCGTGCGCGGATTGTAAAGATCGGCGCAATCGTCGCTTATTATAAGTCTGTCTATTCCGAGTGCTAAGGCAGAGCGTATCACAGTACCGAGATTTCCCGGGTCGCGCATAGCCTCAACTATAAGCAGCCTGCCCTCCGCAAAATAATCCCCCGCGTTATCAACTCGGGAATGTATCCTTGCAGGGATCTTCGCAACGGTAATTATTCCCTCGGGTGACGCCTCCTCGCTGATCCTCTCAAAGACCTGCGGGCTGACGCAAAGAACGCGCCCAAGATCTATTCCGTCTGCCCCGATAAGCTCTGAAATACGGAGCTTCACCGACGGCTCAAGCGCTTCGTTTATAACTACAAGCTCTATCTGAAGCCGCTTTTTTACCGCCTCGCAAAGAAGCTTTATTCCGTCAAAGCGAAAAAGCCCCTCGCGTCGGCGAGCCTTCTTTTCAAGAAGCGCGCAAACGCGCTTTACCGTTGGATTTTGCCTGGACGTAACTACCTCGCCCCAAAAAAGCTCCCCTGCGTTAGCCCTCATTTTTGCCTCACAATATACCCTTGTTTTTTCGGTATTTTTACAAATTTTTTCTCTCTCTAAATACAGAATAAAACCCGTCAACGACGGGTTTTATATCTAAAATCAAAGTGCAGCCTTTGCCTTTTCAACAAGCGCGGTAAAAGCCGTGGGGTCTGCTATAGCTATTTCGGAAAGCATCTTTCTGTTAAGACCGATACCTGCCTTCTTGAGTCCGCACATAAAGGTAGAATAGTTCATGCCGTTAGCCTTTGCAGCAGCGGAGATACGAGCGATCCAGAGTCTTCTGAAATCTCTCTTCTTCATCTTTCTGCCTGCGAAAGCATAGTTTCCGCTCTTAAGTACGGCCTGCTTAGCCATCTTGAAGTGCTTGGACTTTGCGCCCCAATAGCCCTTCGCAGCCTTTAACATTTTATTTCTTCTCTTACGGGTCATCATTGCGCCCTTAACTCTTGCCATTTTTATTTTCCTCCGTTATTCAAAAACTCAATTTTACCAAATTACTTCTGGATGAGCGACCTTACGTTCGCAGTCATAGCGTCGCTGAGAATAGCGCACTGACGAAGGTGTCTCTTTCTCTTTGCGGTCTTAAGACCTGTGTTATGTCTGTGATGAGCGTGGCCAATCTTTACCTTACCCGAAGCGGTAACGGAAAATCTCTTGGCAGATGCCTTATGTGTCTTAATTTTTCCCATTTTCAATTTATCTCCTTACTATAATTATTTTTAACAAATTATTCAAAAGCGTCCAAACTAAAGGACGGCTTAAAGCCTGAATCTTATTTTTGTTTTATCGGATTTATTACCATACTGAGTATTCGTCCGTCGAGCACGGGGGGCTTGTCAACCGTTCCAAGCTCCGAGCAAACGTCGGTAAATTTCTGCATAAGCTCCTGACCTATACCGATATGAGCCATTTCTCTGCCCTTAAAGCGCATAACGACCCTTACCTTGTTTCCGCTCTCAAGAAATCTTTGCGCGTGTCTTGCCTTAGTGTCAAAATCGTGAGTGTCGATTCTGCAGGAGAGCTGTATCTCCTTAAGCTCGATAGGCTTGTTCTTCTTGATGTCCTTCTCTTTCTTTTCCTTTTCGTAGCGGAATTTTCCGTAATCCATTATTCTGCATACGGGCGGCTGAGCCTGAGGAGCCATAAGCACGAGATCGTAGCCCTTGTCGTACGCAAGCTGAAGCGCGTCATCGGAAGTCATAATTCCGATAGCCTCTCCGTCAACGCCTACAACTCTTACCTCCTTGAGCTTTATCTCCTCGTTTACCAACAAATCCTTTGCGCTGCTAATAGTAACACCTCCATTGCTTTAAGCAAAAAAAATACGCACGAAGCCAAACTCCGCACGCAAAATACGCATAGCAATCGGCAAAAAGCCCCTGCAAGCATATGAACGTATTGAACCGAGCTCGCTTTGCGGCACGGTGAGAACGGAGTGTTCTGCTTCCTTGTCAACTTATTTTATCACACTTCCCCCCACTTGTCAAGAGCTTTTTTCAATTTTTTTAAATTTTTAACGCGTCATAAAATTTTAAGCCTCAAACCCCGCTGACAACGGTCGAGCGAAGTTTTTTGAAAACTACACAAAAACCTTTCTGCAAGAAAGTTTTTTGCGGAGCTTTTTTTCAAAAAAGCGACCCTAAACTCTTGACTCAAACTAACATCTACCCCCACATCGCTTTTTCTTTTGACACAAAAGGCGCAAAAGAAAAAGCTTTGCAAAAAGAAAACGCCGTTTTTATGGGGCGTTGCCCCAAACCCCATTCGCTTTTTGAAAAAAGCGAAACCAAAAACTTTTAAACTCGGGCATAGTGCCATCAAATTTGAAG
>JAFQPL010000079.1 GCA_017411785.1 Clostridia bacterium | reverse complement strand
TTTTGACATTTATAAACCTCTGAAAAATTTACTATATACTCAAAATTATAGCATATGTTTAATTATATCATAGAATCTGTCGATATTCAAGGATTTATGGATATTTTTTATAAAATTTGTGAGTTAGCCGACGTAAATCGACGCTTATTTTTTGAAAAATTTGGTAAAATGCTTTTACTGATAAATGCTTTTGAAAAGGATCTTGAAATTTAACTTAAGGGAAGGTAAAAAATGAACAGACGTGGAGAAACTGTAGGGGAGAATTCCGCGGGCTTACGAACGGCGGAAGGGTTTGACGCGCTCAGGGCGGTCAGAAAGATAGTTCCGAGCTTGCTTTTTGGGATTTGCGGCTATTTTGCGGGGCTTGCCGAGCTTCCTTTTGGCGCGCGCCCTTTTGGCGTAGCTCTGCTCGCGGCGAGCGGAAGGGAGTCTATTCTTGTTTATCTGGGACTTCTTATCGGCACGTTTGCTTCTGTTGAGCTTGACGGTGCGCTTGTGTATTTCTGCGTTTACACGGCGTTAATGCTTGTCCGTATTTTTACAAGGCTTTTTGTGGAGCTGCGGTCCGTGGGGCGTGAGGGGCTTGGCGCTCAAAGGATATTTTCTGTACTGCTTTGTGAGCGGGTGGGCACCAGGGTCATTATATCGGCATCGTTCGGGGTAGCGCTTGGGATAGCTATGCTCATAGGGGGCGGATTGCTTTATTATGATCTGTTTGGACTTTTTGTAATAGCTCTTTCGGCGCCTCTTTCGACCTTTTTGATCTGTGGATACACCGCAAGGGCGAGCTTTACCTCGAGGGGCGAGCTTTTTTCGCTTTGGAGAGACGTGGGCTTTCTCGTTGCTTCGGGGATCGCGGTTTACGGCGCGCGAGAGAGCGTCGTTTACGGCGTATCTGTTCCTGTGGCTGCGATCGTGATTTTTACCTTCGCGGTCACTCGCGCGAGGGGCGTCGGATATGGAGCGATGCTCGGACTTATATTGGGACTTTGCTATTCACCTATGCTTGCTCCGCTTTTCGTTATTTCCGCGCTTTGCGCAGGCGTTCTTATGCGATTTTCCGCGACGCTTGCCTGCTTTGCCGCGTTTTTTGCATCTTGCGCTTGGGCTTTTTATGTGGAGGGAATGTCCGCTTTGCTTGGAGTGTTTGGCGGTATTCTTTCGGGGTGCTTGATATATTCGGTGCTTGACAGAATAATTTTTGTTGACCTTGCTAAAGGAAATGATGCTTCTAAAAGAGAGGGGCAAACAAAAAAGGAGCTTCGGTGCAAATGCAAGGTGCTTCCCGAAAGCATTCTTGACGGAGTGCGGCTGTATGAGTCTAATGTCAGAGCATCTGCTTTGAGTGATGGGCTTTACCGATTATCGCTTTTTGTTGACGAGATGAAAAATGAAAAAACCGCGAGCTTTGAATGTGAGGAAAAATGTGACGAAAAATATAATAATTCCTTTGAAAATGATTTTGATTCGGTGGATTACGGGGCTCTTTCCCGACTTTTGTCTAAGTCTATGGAAAGCTCGGATAGCGAATATACTGCGGATAAACTGCTTTCCGAAAGACTTTGCTCTGCGCTCACCTCGCTTGAGCTTGATATAACCGGGGTCTTGGTTTACGGTGTGCGTAAAAGAATAATTTATATCAAGGCAAAAAGTAAAAATAAACTGACGGAAAATACAAATGCTATAATTGATGCTATAGCTCCGTTGTTGCCTTTTTCTGTTGACGGCGAAGCTTTTGATGTGCGTCGCGACGGGGGTGAGGATGGGGGCGCGTTATTGCTTTTTGAACGCAAAAAAAACTCGGCGTCGGTGGTGCGGCGCCGAGTTGCGGCAAAGGATGAGAGAGTTTGCGGCGATAGTGTGACTGTTTTTAAAAACCGCGACGACCGCTTTTTTGCCGTGATAAGTGACGGTATGGGCTCCGGGAAGCCTGCTTCCGTTGCTTCGCGTATATGCTCGGGCTTTCTCTCAAACATGCTTAGCGTTGGCGGCTTAAGCAAGGAGCTTATCGTGATGCTCAACAGCTTTCTTTGCGGACGTTTGAGATCGGGAGGGCTGGAATGCTCCGCTACGCTTGATATTCTTGAGCTTGACCTGATGAGCGGGCAGTCGGCGCTTTATAAATGCGGCGCCGCGCCGAGCTACGTTTACCGCGGCGGCAGACTTTTTAAGCTTCGTTCGGGCTCTATGCCTATTGGAATATTGCGCGAGGTCGATATAAAGAAATTTGAGCTTAAGCTCTCGCGTGGTGACGTGGTGGTTATGGTCAGCGACGGAGTAACGGGCGAGAGCGGGGAGTGTCCTTGGCTTTTTGACTTGCTTGTTCAGAATCTTCCGAGCAGAGGTCTTGAGCGAACCGCGGATCTTATAGTAAAATACGCAAGCATGAGAGGCTCTGTGGATGATATATCTGTGGTGCTTGTGAGGGTCGAGTGAAAATAACACGTCTTTAGCGTATAAGCTATGTATTGACGGAATTTTAAACAGGCCATGCACGAAACTGAAATGCCACCCGCTTTTTTGCGGGTGGCGTTACTTGAATCTTTAAAAATTACATAAGCTTTTTTAATTCCTCAAGGGTGTATTTTGGGACGCCCTCAAAGGTGCTTTTTTCGTATTTTGATTTCTTCATGAAATACCAAAGCGCGTATAGAACCGCTCCCATGAAAGGAACTATGATAGCGCAAATAATTAAGAGTAAAACATTGAATTTCGGTTCGTTAAGCTCGTGAGCAAACAATGCTCGCGCTAAAGGATTGTTTACTATAGGCGTACTGATCTCGCCCGAATATGCGTCAACCGTTATTGTTACGATCTGCTTTCCAAGGTCGTATTGGAATACGTAGAAGGGCGCTGCGAAAACGTAAGTGTTATAAGTGTATTCCTTGTCTACAAGACCTATATGAGAGATTTTTCTGGCGGCGCCAAGCTGATCCTGAACGATTTCCTGAAGCTGATTTTTGAGCTTTGTGTTGAGCATTTGCATGCTTATTTTTGATTCCCGCTCGGAATCCTCTGCGAGAAGCTCGTGGGCGGCAAATCCCTCTTCAAAAACGGAGATGCATTCTTCTTCAAGAAGTCCTCCCCATTTATCCATAGGCGTTTTTTCTCCTACAAGGGTTTGATAATATCTTCCGTCGAGAGTTTCAACGAAAACCGAGAAGTCCATATTCGCGCTCTTGCGCTTGGGGGTTATGTTTATGGTGTTTCCGTTAAGTACGTAAGAGTAATCGTATTCTACCTCGGAAACGTGAAAATAAGACGCGATGATCGAATAGTATTCTTTGTGAATAATAGGTTGGCTTGCGCTTTTAATAGCGTTTAAAAGCTTTGCGTTGATCCCTCTTTTAACGGTTATGTCGCTCGTTTCTAAAAATGCTTTAAGCTTCGCTTTTGCTTCTGCCTCTGAAAGCTTGCTTTTGATTATGCGAATGTTTTCCTCGCTGCAGCTTGCCATGATAGCTGCTATTCTTGTGTAATCCTCCTTGCTTTCGGTGAGAGATTGCTTTCTGTCAAGATATTTTTTGATTGCCATAAAACCTCCGAAATTTTCATATTTTAAAACAACGAAAAACGCTGTCTGAAAAAATTATAGCATATAACCTGTTTTTTGTCAAGTCATAATATCATTTTGGTAATGCAATATTGAAAGAATTGTTGTAAAATATGTTTCAAAGGCGGTGATGTTGTGATTGCAGATAAAATTAAATTGTTGAGAGAAAAAAGTGGGCTGACACAATCTGAATTGGCAAAGCAAATAGGAATTACGCGTTCAGGCGTTAATGCGTGGGAAATGGGGATATCTGCTCCGTCAACGCATTATGTTGTAGAGCTTGCCTTGTTTTTTGGAGTGTCCACCGATTATTTGCTTGACCTCAATAAAACTGCTACAGTATCGGTTGAGGGGCTTAACGATAGAGAAATAGCGTCTGTAGTTGAAATTATACAGTGTTATAAGGATAAGACAAAATAAATAGAACGCTCATTCTTGTTTTGCAAGGCTTGAGCGTTTTTTTGTTGTGTATAGAAAACCAACCGGTACGGTGGTGGTCATGACTTCACAATAAAAGGAGTGTGAGCAAAAATGCCCGCACTCCTTTTTTGCGCTATGCATGATGAGGTATAGTGTGTTACGCGCTTTTTGTGTACTATCTTGCGGTAACAGGATAAATATTACAAGTGTCGGATCGCGATATTTTGATTTAATTCTCAAAAGCGAGATATTCACGCGTTATGTATTCGGGGAGTGTAGAGCGTTCGATCTTTTTATATGCGTTTTTGGGGATCTCCTCGTCAAGAAGGATAAAATAGGATATCTTCTTGTGGGCAGGGAGGCGGGTATTTATGTCAGCTATCGCGCTTCCGAGCTTTTCACGTATCATGGGACGCGAGGAGTAAAGTCCGAGCCTTTCCTTTGCGTATGCGTAATCGGGATATATAACGGCTACTATATCGTTTGCGCCCTTGTCCTCGTTTTTGATACCTATGACGGCGCATTCCTTGACGTAGCCGTTGCGCGATATCAGCGCCTCAAGCTCCTCGGGATATACCCACCTTTTGCCGAGAGCGGGGATCGCGTTTTTCTTTCTTCCTATCACTGTGAGGTATCCGTCGGCATCGATGGAGCCCAGGTCGCCCGTGCGTATCCAACCGTTCTGCTTTACTTCCTTGTTTAGAGCCTCCTGCTTATAGTAGCCGAGCATAACGTTGTCCCCTCTGTAGCATATCTCGCCTATTCCGTTTCCGTCGGCGTCTGATATTTTTAACTCTCCCACGGATATAACAGTGCCTATTGCTGCGGTGCTTTTTGCCTGTTTTGGTGTCATGGCTATAAGGGAGACTGTTTCGGCAAGACCGTAGCTTTTTACTATCGTAAATCCGAAGGACTCCATTCCTCTGACAGCCTCACTGTCTACTGGCGCGCCTCCTATCATGATATATTTAAGTCTTCCGCCGAAGGATTGATGGATCTCCGCGAAGGCTTTTTTCTTTGCCGCGAGCCGAAGAGAGTTTATCTTTACAGAGTCGGTTGCTTTTATTATTTTTGAAACCTTTTCCTCGATCTCTCTTTTTTCTATGTTTGCGCAGATCTTTTTATAAAGCTTTTCCAGGACCGCGGGAGTGCAGATTATGCTTGTTGGAGAGATCTCCTTAACGTTTTGCATGGTTGAACGGATACCCTCGGAAAAGGCTATCGCCCTGCCTTTGCTTAACGGAACGAGAAGTCCGTTTAAGGATTGGTAAACGTAATGCAGCGGCAGAAGCGCCAGAGTTATTCCGTCCTGATCCTCGGGCAACTCGGTGAGCGCTCCCTCAATGGCTGAGCAGATGTTCCTTTGCGAGAGCATTACTGCTTTTGAAGCGCCCGTGGTTCCCGAGGTGAATATGAGCGCGGCGAGGTCGTCTATATCTATTGAAAGTGAGTCAAAATCGTTAAGCTCCTTGTCGGAGTACGACATTCCGTGCTCGCATAGGGTGTTAAGCTCATCAAAGCTTATTCTTTGAAGCTTCTTGGGAAGCGAATTTACTTTTTTACTGTAGCTCGGCGAATATATTATCGCCGCCGCGCCTGAGACTTTCGCGATACTGCAGAGATCCTCCTCGGGAGTGTCCTTATCTATCGGGATTATTACCCCAAGACCGCAGAGAGCGGTGAGATAGGTGAGCGCCCAAGAGTAGCAGTTCTCTCCTAAAAGTATTATCTTTTTGCCGAATAGCCCTCTGTGATTGAGCGATGCGCCGAGTGAACGTATATCAGAGCGCAGACGCGAAAAGGTTGTAGGGCGGTATTTGCCGCCGAGCTTTTGATAGAACGCGGGGCGGGAAGGGCTTTCCTTGCAGATGCAATCGAGCATTTCTCTTACGTTGTGATATCTTTTTTTGCTGCAGGGGAGGTTCTTTTTATTCATTGCAACGAGGTTCCTTTCTGTTTCTCTTACCTTAAGTCAAAGAGATTTGCTTGTTTAAGGTTATTATAGCACAAATTTATGAATTGTGTGTGAATTTTTTAAAAAATGTTGACATCTCAACCTATTTTTAGCAAAATTTGAGCAAAAAATGTTGCGCGCTCAACGCAACTGTTGGGTCGACTTGGCTTTTTTTGCTTTTTTTAAGGTATCCGAGAAAAAATCTGCGGGGCAGAAAATTTTGAAAAAGTCGGATTTTCGGGAGTATCGTTTTTTCGCAAAAAAAGGATAAATTGGCATCTGTTTGAGGATTGTTAAAATTTTACCGATTTTTTTGTAGAATATGTGGAAATTTAAAAAAATCTATTTACTTATTAAAAAAAGTATGGTATTATATTTAGTGGAAATTATTTTTCTTAAATAATCTTTAATATATAAACGGAGGTTTTAAAATCATGGCTATTGAAAGAAAAAGACAATCCATGGACGGTAATACCGCTGCGGCGCACGTTTCCTATGCGTTCACAGAGGTTGCCGCAATCTATCCCATTACTCCTTCGTCCGTAATGGCAGAGCTTACCGATGCGTGGTCTGCTACGGGACTTAAGAACATTATGGGTGAAAAGGTAAAGGTTATGGAAATGCAGTCCGAGGCGGGCGCTGCGGGAACCGTTCACGGTTCTCTTGCTGCGGGCGCACTCACTACTACCTATACCGCATCGCAGGGACTTCTCTTGATGATCCCGAATATGTACAAAATAGCAGGCGAGCTTCTTCCTTGCGTAATTCACGTGTCGGCTCGTTGCGTAGCTTCTCACGCGCTTAACATTTTCGGAGATCATTCCGACGTTTACGCTTGCCGTCAGACCGGCTTTGCTATGCTTGCCGAGACTAACGCGCAGGAGGTTATGGACCTTGGAGCAGTAGCGCATCTTGCTACCATCAAGGGCAGAGTTCCGTTCCTTAATTTCTTTGACGGCTTCCGTACCTCACACGAGATCCAGAAGGTCGCTATGTGGGACTATAAGGATCTTGAGGAAATGGTAGACAAGGATGCTATAGCGGCATTCCGTTCAAGAGCTATCAACCCCGAGCATCCCGTTCTTCGCGGATCTGCTGAAAACGGAGATATCTTCTTCCAACACAGAGAGGCTTGTAACTCTTACTACGATGCGCTTCCCGCTATCGTTGAGGAGTATATGGATAAGGTAAATGAGAAGCTTGGCACCGATTACAAGCTCTTTAACTACTACGGCGCTCCCGATGCTGAAAGAGTTATAGTTGCTATGGGCTCTATCTGCGACGTTGCAGAGGAGGTTATAGATTATCTTCTTGCTAAGGGCGAGAAGGTTGGTCTTGTTAAGGTAAGACTTTACAGACCCTTCGTTGCTGAAAAGCTTGCGGAGGCTATTCCCGCTACCGCGAAGAAGGTTGCTGTTCTTGACAGAACCAAGGAGCCCGGCTCTCTTGGCGAGCCTCTCTTCCTTGACGTTGTTGCGGCTCTTAATGAGGTTGGCAGAACGGGAATCAAGGTTGTTGGCGGTCGTTACGGCTTGGGATCCAAGGACACCACTCCCGCATCGGTATTCGCGGTATACGAGAACCTTTGCGCAGACAAGCCCAAGAATCACTTCACAATAGGAATAGTTGATGACCTTACCGGTCTTTCTCTTGACGAGAAGCCC
>JAFQPL010000078.1 GCA_017411785.1 Clostridia bacterium | reverse complement strand
CAAAAGAAAAAGCTTTGCAAAAAGAAAACGCCGTTTTTATGGGGCGTTGCCCCAAGCCCCATTCGTTTTTTGAAAAAAACGAAACAAAAAACTTTTAAACTCGGGCATAGCAACATCAAATTTGAAGCTGAATACCCCGACGGCGTAGAACTGACAAAGGTCGAACGCACTATTTTTGAAAAATAGCCCAAAATCTTTCCTGTTGGAAAGTTTTTGGCGCTACCTTTTTTCAAAAAGGTAGCAAAAACCCTTAACACAAACTAACTACTATATATCGTTTCTTACAATATCCTCAAAGCTTTCGCGTTTAACGGCGACTCTTGCCTCTCCGTCCTTAACGAGAATGACGGGGGGGCGGGGGATGCGGTTATAGTTTGACGCCATTGAGTAGTTATACGCACCCGTAACGAGAACCGCCAGAATATCTCCGCGCTTTGCGCGTTGGATCTTCATATTTTCGCCGAGAAGGTCGCCCGACTCACAGCATCTGCCCGCAAGCGTTGCGACGTAATCGCGCGCTTCGCTTGCTCTGTTGGCTATAAGCGCGGTGTACTGCGACTGATAGAGCGCGTAGCGGGGATTATCGGGCATACCGCCGTCGACAGAGATATAGTTTCTAAAGCCCGTTATCTCCTTGACCGAGCCTACGGTGTAGAGCGTTGCTCCCGCCGCCGCGACGAGCGAGCGTCCCGGCTCTAAAATCACTCTCGGAGCAGTTATGTTATGCTCGGAGCAGAAGGAGCGCACTATCTTTCCTATTTTTGCTATCGAATCGGCGTAGCTTATCTGCGCGTCGTCCTCGGTGTAGGCAACGCCGAGTCCTCCTCCGAGGTTAAGCTCACGGATCTCGCAGCCGAGCTTCTCCTTGATCTCGGCAATAAAGCGCACCATAATGTCGGCGGCGTCCGAGAAGGGCTCGATATCGAATATCTGCGAGCCGATATGGCAGTGAAGTCCCACAAGCTCAACGCCGCTTGCGTTTATTGCCCTTTGAACTATCTCAAGAGCCTGCCCCGTGGCTATTGCCGAGCCGAACTTTGAATCTACGTTGCCCGTAACAACCGCTCTGTGCGTGTGCGGGTCGATACCCGGGGTTATTCTCAAGAGTATTCCCTGCGTTATTCCTCTGCGCAGCGCCTCCGCCGATACGGCGTCAAGCTCGTCGGTGTTGTCAACCACTATTCTTCCGACACCCATATCCATAGCGAGAGCTATGTCAGCGTCGGTCTTGTTGTTGCCGTGAAAATAAATTCTTTCGGCGGGAAATTCGGCGCGTCTTGCGGTATAAAGCTCTCCGCTCGATACGCAGTCTATTCCCATACCCTCCTCCTTCGCGATGCGGTACATCTCGGTAAAGCAGAGCGCCTTTGATGCGTAGAGCGGAAGCGCGTCCTTGCCAAAGCTCTCGGCAGCCGCGGTAAGATATTCGCGGCAGCGCGCGCGGACGACGTTTTCGTCTATAATATAAGCGGGAGTGCCAAAACGCTCGGCAAGCTCGACTGCGTCGGCGCCGCCTATCGTAAGGTGTCCCTTTTCGTTTACGTCAAAATGCGGATAAAGTATCATTTTTGTTTTCCTTTCCTTTAATTTCTGAGTCCCTGCGGGATAAAGGTTATCAGCGACGGGTCAAGATGCTCGATAAGATCCCGCTCGACAAGAGAGAGCTTATCGCTCTCGGGGTCGTACTCGAATATGCTTATCGCCGAATTTTTTACAAACGGCACGTCGGACATCCTCTCCCAGCCGTAGCCGCGCGAGCTGCAATCCACCGCTCTTATCGGGGATGCGTGCGAGGCAAGAAGCAGAGTAAGCCCGTCGTTTTCTTTTGCCAACGCTTTAACGAAGGGAACGACGCGCGAATAAAGCTCCTTGACCGACTCGCCGCCCGTGCATCTTGCGTTGGAATAGTCGTTTCTCCAGGTGTAGAAGTCCTTTTCGTATTCTGCCCAAAGCTCGCTTACAAGTCTGCCCTCCCATACGCCCGCGTATATCTCGCGCAAGCCTTCTACGTCGTTTATCGGCAGTCCCGTAAGTCTTGATACGGGCAGAGCGGTATTGTGCGCTCTTTTGAGGTCACTTGAGTAGATCTTGTCTATTTTTTCGCGCTTTACTATATATTCGGCGGCGCGCTCTGCCTGCTCGTATCCTATTTTCGTAAGGTCTACGTCGGTCTGACCCGCAAAGCGTCCCTCCTCGTTTGCCACGCTTTGTCCGTGGCGGATAAATATAAGTCTTGTCATACCCTTACGTAGCGGAAGACGGTCTTCCACAGCTCCTCCTTTCCCTCTCCCTTAAGTGCCGAAAAGGGAATTACCTCGCGCCCCTTGATAAGCGGATGCTCGGATATCGCCGCGAGATTTTTCTTTCTCTCGGTCGCGTTGAGCTTATCGACCTTCGTCGCTACCACGCAAAAGGGAATATTAAGCTCGGTGAGAAAGGAGAGCATCGTCTCGTCGTCGCGCGTCGGGCCTATTCGGCTGTCAACGAGCTGTATTACGAGCTTTAAGCGGTCAATGTTTTTATTTGATGTAAAATATCCGTCTGTGAGCGCCGAGAATTTCTGCATATCGGCGGGGCTTCGCTTTGCAAAGCCGTAGCCGGGCAGGTCAACGAGATAGAGCCTTTTGTCGACCTCGTAAAAATTCACGGTTACCGTCTTACCCGGCGCCGAGCTTACTCTCGCAAGTGATTTTCTGCCGAGCATCGAGTTTATAAGCGAGCTTTTGCCGACGTTCGAGCGTCCTGAAAATGCTACCTGCGGAGTAGGGTCTCCGAGAAGCTGACGCGGCTCGCCCGCGCTTATTTTTAAGATTACGTTTTGTAAATTTACAGCCATTTTTTTGTCCTTATATATTTACCGTTGCTTCGTTTCTCTCCGCGCTCTCGCCGAAGAATATTTCGTTAAAGTCGCTGTTGGCTTGCTTTTCGCGTTCCTTGCGCGCGGGCTCGGGAACGAGAGCCGCCTTGAGAACCTCCCTTATATTTTCGCAGGGAATAAAGCGCAGAGCCTCTATAGCCTCGGTGCTGCAATCCTCAAGGTTTTGCATATTGTCGCGGGGGATAAGAACCTCCTTGATGCCAAATGCGTACGCCGCCGAGGTCTTTTCCTTAAGTCCTCCTATAGCAAGCACCTTACCGCGAAGCGATATCTCGCCCGTCATAGCGACGTCGCGCTTTACCGCTCTGCCCGAGAGTGCGCTTACAAGCGCCGTTACCATCGTAACTCCCGCTGACGGGCCGTCCTTTGGCACCGCGCCCTCGGGGAAGTGAATGTGTATATCCTTGTTTTTGTGGAAATCGGGATCTATTCCGTATTCGCTTGCTATCGAACGGACAACGCTCACCGCTATTTTTGCCGATTCCTTCATAACGTCGCCGAGTGAGCCCGTAAGCTCAAGCTTTCCGCTTCCGTCAAGAACCGCGACCTCGACCTTAAGCACGTCTCCGCCCGCCTCGGTGTAGGCAAGACCGTTTACCGTGCCCACCTCGTTAAACTCGGATACCGTTTCGGGCATAAGCCTTCTCGCTCCGAGAAATTCAAATACGTTGCCCTCGGTTACCCTTACGCATTTAAGCTCGGCGCTCTCAACTATCCGCCTTGCCGCCTTTCTTGCTATCTCGGCTATCTTTCGCTCAAGCGAGCGCACTCCCGCCTCTCTTGTGTAGAAGTCTATTATCTCAAGTATCGCTCCGTCGCTTACCGTAAGCATTCTGCGGTTGAGCCCGTGACGCTTCAGCTGCTTCGGGAGAAGGTGATTTTTTGCTATCGCGAGCTTTTCTCCTCTTGTATAGCTTGTAAGCTCGATTATCTCCATTCTGTCAAGCAGGGGCTTTGGCACAGTGTCAAGCGTGTTAGCCGTTGCTATGAACATACATTCCGATAGGTCGAGCGGTATCTCAACAAAATGATCTCTGAACGAGTGGTTCTGCTCTCCGTCAAGAACCTCGAGAAGAGCCGACGCGGGATCTCCGTGAGCGTCACGCGTGAGCTTGTCTACCTCGTCAAGTAAAATAAGCGGGTTTTTGCTTTTTGCCTCGATAAGAGCGTTTACTATCCGACCTGGCATAGCTCCGATATAGGTCTTTCTGTGGCCTCGGATATCCGCCTCGTCGCGAACTCCGCCAAGCGAGACTCTTACGTATTTTCTTTTGGTTGCTCTTGCTATCGACGCTCCGATAGAGGTCTTTCCAACGCCTGGAGGGCCCACCAGACAGAGTATCTGATTTTTAAGCTCGGGGTTTAATTGCTTTACCGCGAGAAATTCAAGAATTCTGTCCTTTACCTTGCGAAGTCCGTCGTGGTCGGCATCGAGAATTTTTGATGCCGCGGCAACGTCGGTTCTGTCTTGCGTTCTCGTCTCCCACGGTATCTCAAGGCAGGTGTCGAGATAGGTTCTGCAAACCGTTGCCTCTGCCGAGCCGAACGGCATTTTCGACATTCTGTCAAGCTCCTTGAAGAGCTTTGACTTTATTTCGTCGGGAGCCTTCAGCGAGTATATTTTTTCAGCAAATTCGTCGTTGTCGTCATCCTCGCCAAGCTCCTCGCGTATAACTCTTATCTGCTCGCGAAGGTAAAATTCCTTTTGATTCTGGTTAAGGTTTCCTCTTACCTTTTTATGTACCTTAAGCTCGCACAAAATTATATCGGTCTCGCTTTTGAGAAAAGCGGTCGTAAGCTCGGTACGCTTTTTTATGTCAAAGCATTCAAGCAGCCTTTGTCTGTCCTTGTTTTTCGGTAAAAAGTTGATCGCTATAAAGTCTATAAGCGCGTCGGGGTCCTCGTAGGTCTTGGCTTGCGTTATAAGCTGCTCGCTTCCCTCGGGCATAAGCGCGGCAAGTATCTCCGCCTCGGAGATTATCGCTCTGCAGTATGCCTGCGTGTTTATCGGATTTTTCTTGCCCGAGCTTTCCTTTGTAATTGCCGTTCCGCAAATATAGTTTGCAAAGCGGGTAAAGTCGGTAACCTTTACTCGCGCTATTCCGTCGGCTACCACCTTTGCCGTTCCGTCCTCGTTTCTTACAAACTGTCTTATCCTTGCTATCGTTCCGATACGGGATAAGGTCTGTATCGCGGGCTTTCCCGCGTTGCCTTCCTTCACCGCGCAGAGCAGAACGGGGGAGTTAAGCTCAACCGCCGCCTCTGCCGCCGCCATAAAAAGCTCGTCATCAAGCTCAAAGCTTACCGTGTAAGCGGGAAAGGCGACCGTTTCTCTTACGGCAAGAACGGGAAGGACCGTTCTCTCCGTTTGATCTATATTCTTTGCCATTTTTCTTTCCTTTCGGCATTTTTTGCCTGAAAATATCATTTAAATTATATTATAACACATTTTTGTGAATATTTCCACATTTTTTTGCACTTTTTTATCGCTTTTTTCTGCTGATTTTTTCGCCTCGCTTATTTCTTTGATCTTTTGTTAAAAGAGTACAAAAAAACATCCTTTCGGATTTGATTTTTTCTATTATGTATCGTTTTTGACGAAATTTTTGTTGAAAAATCGTGTAAAATAAACTATTTACAAATCGTTCTTTTTGTTGTATAATCATAAATGCTGTAGGCGGCACCAACTCCTCAGCGTTACGCACAACTGTCTTCTTCCTTTGCGGAGTGTCAAGCTTATGACACCAACGCGCTCTGGTTGAACTCACGGTTGTGCTTTTTTTAGTTAGTTAGTTTGTGTTAAAATTTTTTTGCTACCTTTTTGAAAAAAGGTAGCGCCAAAAACTTTCCAACGGGAAAGATTTTTGGGAGTTTTCAAAAAAGTGCGCTCGGCGGTTGTTATCAATCGTCGGGCGTTTTACAAAAAAGGACAGAGAATTTTTACATTCTCTGTCCTTTTCCGTAGGGACGAACTGTGTTCGTCCGCGGGCGTTCAGAGAACGCCCCTACGAAGATGATTTTCTATCGGTAGGTATAACCTGCTTTATGGAAGGTACACCTTATAAGGTGTAACACACCATAACCTTGTAGGGCAAGGCGTGTGAAAAAAGGACAGAGAATTTCACATTCTCTGTCCTTTTTGCCGTAGGGACGAACTGTGTTCGTCCGCGGGCGTTCAGAGAACGCCCCTACTACGCGGTCCCCCTCCCTCAAGAGGGAGGCTTGGGTGACATTACGTACAAAATTATATTACGCGCGGGGGGCGGGAGTTTTTCGTCAAAAGTACCAACAGTGCTATTTGCGTTATTCACAAAAGCGCCATACAAATTTGGTTTTTTGATCAATTTTTACAAAAAAATCCGAAATTTTCATTTTTTTACTTTTCGATTGGGGTACTGCATTGGGCTATTTTTGCTCAGTGTCAGCAAATTGCATATTTTCGTGTGTCGGATTTTGTGAAAATTGAAAAAATTTTTGGTCGGATTTCTTTTTGTTGATTTTTTTATATTTATTCGCCAAAAAAACATTGACAAAACCGAGGAAATAGTGTAAAATAACTACGTAAGGTGCTTTGTACAGAAGCGCAGAATACACAGAAAAGGAGAAAAAATAACAATGAAAAAACTAATTTCAATTCTGGTTATCGTTGCTATGATGCTTGCTTCGGTGCTTGCTATGATTCCCGCTTCCGCGGCGAAGGTATCCGACACCGCGCTTGCAACCTATAACGTTAACTGGGCGAACTTGGCGAGTAAAATGGAGTCTCAGTGGTATAGTGACATCAGAAATGACTATTCTAACCATTTTGACGTAACCGTAACCGAAACGCAGAT
>JAFQPL010000077.1 GCA_017411785.1 Clostridia bacterium | reverse complement strand
TTGTGCCGAGGAAGAATTTACACTTGAGGAATTTGATGAAGCAGAGACTATCCCGCTTGTATTGGAGGAGGATTCGCTTCCTACAGCGTCGGAGGAGGAGCCTTCCGAGCCGAGAGGGCTTGATGAAGCAGACCTTGCGCTTTTGCTTGAGTTCGGGTATAAGGATGAGGTTTTACAGAACGTTTCAAGTGAGGAAATCGAAAGAATTTCCGATGAGCGAGTTATGGACGAGATCCTTGAGCAGACCGAAGCCGATGAAAGCGCAGAAGAGCCCGAGCCGTCACTTGATGCCGTTGAAGATGAAGAAGAACGCTTTAAAATAATGCGTGAAAAGCTTCAGAGGCAATATGAAAGCTATAGACGCAAGCGCGGCGGAGTGTTTTTAAGACTTATAATTTCTTCGCTTATCGCTTGTGTGTTACTTATTTACGAAGCGCTGCCGATAATGGGAATTGAGTTCGGCGGTATACTTAATAGGCGGGATTATTTCTTTGTATATGCTTTGTTGGGCATGCAGCTTATGATATTCGCTGCTGTCCCTGCTTTCACCCGTATGTATGAAAGCTGTAAAAAGCTGTTATCCTTTGGAATAGATGTTTATTTTCTTGCAAGCGTTTCTGTTATTATTACCTTTGTATATGATCTGATCGTTGTTTTTGCTTCAAGCTCGATACCGCCTACATTCCATTTCTGTGCGGTGATGGCAGTGATTCTTGCGGAGCTTTCGGAGCTTATGCATATCGTTACCGATATGCGAAATTATGAGTATTACTTTAGCGAGTATTTGTTCGAGGACGACGGAAACGACGCTGAAAAGAAAAAGTATACGTTGCTTAAGAGTGAGGGAAGAGGCTCGGTTGCCGAAAAGATGTATGCGGGAGGGCTTGATTCTAAAAACACGGTTTATTTTCCGCGTGATATAGAATCAACAATCGGTTTCTTTTCCGCGAGCAAGCGAGAATCCAAACGAGGAAAAAGAATGCTTTCCACAGTAGTTATTTCCGCTATCGTTGCGCTTATGCTTACTATAGTTTCGGGAATAATCTATGAAGATCTTTGGATAGCCTCTGCGGCGTTTATGATAACCTTTAATCTTATGCTTCCGATAGTAGTTACGGTAGCGGAGTGGCTGCCCTTTGAACGCTTGAGCGCGCAAAATTACAATTACGGAGCAGCCTTTGCTTCGGAGGTCTCTGCCGAGCAATACGGAGACTGTGACATGCTTGTGTTTAAGGATATGCATTTGTTTGAAAAATGTGAATCAAGAAACGTAAATCTTGCAATTTACGATTCAACGTCAAAGGCAGTTCTTTTATCATGTCTTAATTCACTTTATTCCGAGATCGGCGGACCGCTTGAATCGGCATTCGCAAGCCTTAAGCTTTCTCCGTTGGGTAAGTGCAAAATAAACAGAATAGCAAGAAGCGGCGTTGAAGCCCTTGTTGGATCAAGCTATTCGATTCTTGTCGGCGACGAGCAATTTATGTCAAGGTACGGAATATTTTTTCCCGCTGCCGCACTTGGAAAAGAAGAGGATAAAATATATACGCTTTGCGTCTCGATAAATAACAGACCTACCGCAAGAATTGCGGTAAAATATAAAATCAACGAACGCTTTTACGAGCTTTTACAGAAGCTTGCGGACGATAAGATTTACTGTGTGATAGAGACTTATGATCCGATGATAAGTACAGAGCTTTTTGTCAGAGTAAGAACCTATAAGGGCGCTCCTGTCAATATCGTACACAGAAATGCCGCAGAGCATGCTCTTGATAAGCAAAATAAAAAGGAAACCGCGCTTGTTTCCGCAATGAGCGATGAGCTTTCACTTCTCGCAAGAGGCTCAAGACTCAATCTTGCGGCGGCGGTATCGAATGCAAAAAAAATGAGGCTTCTGCGAACCTTGCTGAATGTTACTTCGGGAGTGCTTATAGCGATGGGGGCGCTGTTGTCTGTAATTCTTGTGTTGACAGAAAGCATAGCGTCATTTAACGAGATGTTTGTTTTGCTCTATTGGCTTGTCGGATTTTTGGCTTTGGCGGGACTAATGATATGGAAATTTCCGCAAAAGGATAGATTTTTGTTTAATAAAAGAAAAAAGCCGTAAGGCTTTAGGACAAAAACGGGAAAGAAAAATGAAAGAAAACATAAGCAGTATTTTAAAGTCTGTATCAAAGCCCGGACGCTATTCGGGCGGCGAGTACGGACAGATAATAAAGGATAAGGAAAGCGTTAAGGCAAGATTTGCTTTTTGCTTTCCCGATACCTATGAAATAGGAATGTCAAACCTTGGAATGAGAATACTCTACGGGGTATTGAACGAGGAGGAGGACGTTTGGTGCGAGAGAGTTTATAACCCATGGATAGATATGCAGGATAAGATGCGCGAGCATAATATACCGCTTACCGCGTGCGAAAGCGGAGATCCTCTTACAAGCTTTGATATGATAGGATTTACGCTGCAGTATGAAATGAGCTATACCAATGTGCTTAATATGCTTGAGCTTGCGCATATTCCGCTGCGAGCTTCTGAGCGTGATGATTCTATGCCTATAGTTATCGGGGGCGGACCTTGCGCTTACAATCCGGAGCCTGTTGCCGATTTTTTCGATCTGTTTAATATAGGAGAAGGCGAGGAAATGCTTCCCGAGCTGTGTCGACTTTACATAAAAATGAAAGAGGATGGAAGCTATACCAAGGAGGCGTATTTGCATGAAGCGGCAAGGAGCATAGTTGGAATTTACGTTCCTTCGCTTTACGAGGTAACCTACAATCCTGACGGAACGGTTAAGGCGTATACTCCAAAGTATGATGACGTTCCGAAAACTGTTCAAAAGAGAATAATATCAGATATGGATAAGGCGTATTTTCCGCAAAAGGTCGTTATGCCATACATAGAAACAGTGCATGACCGAATAATGCTTGAGGTCTTTCGCGGCTGTATACGCGGATGCAGATTTTGTCAGGCGGGTATCATATACCGACCTGTTAGAGAAAAAAGCGCGGAAACCTTGAATGAGCAGGCAAAATGCTTGTTTGAAAGCACAGGCTACGACGAGATTTCGCTTACGTCACTTTCAATAAGTGATTATACTCAGCTTGAAAAGCTTACTACCAATCTTCTCGAATGGACCGATGAAAACATGGTAAGTCTTTCGTTACCCTCGCTTAGAGTGGATAGCTTTACCAAGGAGCTTATGGATAAGATAGCAACGGTGCGCTCGTCATCGCTTACATTTGCTCCCGAGGCGGGAACACAAAGGCTTCGTGATGTGATAAATAAGAACGTTCGTGAGGACGATCTGCTCCGTGCGGTGAGCGTTGCGTTTGACGCGGGGAAAAACGCTGTGAAGCTTTATTTTATGAACGGCTTGCCAACCGAAACATATGAGGATATAGAGGGAATAGCAACGCTTGCCTCGCACGTAATAGACGCTTATTATCGTTGCGAGGGAAGAAACAGAGCAAAGAAGCCGCAGGTCACCATAAGTGTTTCTTGCTTTATCCCCAAGCCGTTTACTCCTTTTCAGTGGGAAGCGCAGGATACCCTCGAGGAGTTAGCTGAAAAGCAAGAGTATCTCGGCTCAAAAATAACCGACAGAAAGATAAGATATACATATCATGACGCAAAGGTGAGCAGGATTGAGGCAGTGCTTGCAAGAGGGGACAGGCGTCTTGCGGATGCTCTTGAGCTTGCTTGCCGAGAGGGCTTTAAGTTTGATGCGTGGGATGAGTGCTTTGATTATGACAGATGGATATCTGTGTTTGAGCGAACCGGAGTAGATCCTGCATTTTACGCTAACAGAGCCTTCGGGCTTGATGAGGTGCTCCCGTGGGACGTTATAGATTGCGGAGTTACCAAGAGCTTTTTGCGTAGAGAACGCGACAGAGCTTACGCTGAGAGCACAACACCGCATTGCCGTGAAAAATGCAGCGGATGCGGAGCAAATAAGCTTGGAGGTAAGGGAACGTGTTGTCCGAATGCAAAAGTAAATTGACCGAGAAAAAGGAATGGCTCGCGCGTCTTGAGCTTGTTCCGCCAAAGCATGTGAGACTTAAGTTCTGTAAGGTAGGAACATTGCAGTACATATCACATCTTGATCTTCAAAGAGCCTTTAACAGAATACTTGTAAGAGCGTGTATTCCCGTTTGGTATACGCAGGGCTTCAATCCGCATATAAAGCTTGTTTTCTCCACGCCGTTAAGCGTTGGAAGTCAGAGCGTTTGCGAGTATCTTGATATAAGACTTTCAAGGGATATTTCCTTTGAGGAGATAAAGCGAAGACTTAACGCGGAAATGACCGATGAGTTTTATATACTTGACGCCTATACTCCCGAAAATGATTTTTCGCAGATAGCTTATGCATCGTACGAGATAAGAATTCATACCGCGGGAGCCTCTGATGAGCTTGCCGACAGAGTAAAAAATGCCTTGACGGCCGCACCTATAAATATGATAAAAAAGGGTAAGGCAGGGGAGCGTGAGATCGACATAGTTCCGCTTATAAAATCTGTTGACGTTGCGTATGACGGTGAGAACAAAGAAATTTTAATAAAAACAGTTCTCAGCGCATCAAGCTCACAATACCTGAATCCCGAGATGCTGATAAGCGCGCTAAAGGAAAGAACCGAGATCCTTTCAGGCAATCCTACGGCAGAGTATTACAGTATTATGCGGACAGAGCTAAAAAAAGAGGATATGAGCGAATTTTTTTAAAAAATGCTTAATAAAAGTTAAAAAAGCTATTGACTTTTACTTTAAAGCTGTGTTATAATAATATGCCGCATAATTGGCGGGCATAAAAAGTGCGAGAGATCGCCGCCCGAATTAGCGAGTCTAAAAGAAAGAGAGGTGCTTTTCATGTACGCAATTATTGAAACGGGTGGAAAGCAGTACAAGGTTAACGAGGGAGATATCATTTATATTGAGAAGCTCGACGTTAACGAGGATGATACAGTTGATTTTGACTGTGTCAAGGCAGTATCCGAGGGTGACAGCTTTAAGGTTGGCGCTCCCAACGTAGAAGGCGCTGTTGTTAGTGGTAAGGTTCTTGCTAACGGCAAAGCAAAGAAGATCTATGTAATGAAGTACAAGTCCAAGAAGAATGAAAAGAAGAAGATTGGACACAGACAGCCTTATACTAAGGTACAGATCTTGTCCATAAAGGCTTGATTAAAAATGACAAAAGTCGTTTTTTACAGAAGCGGAGGCGTTTTTTACGGCTTCGAGGAGCAGGGTCATACAGGATTCGGTCAAGAGGGCGATGATATTCTCTGTGCCGCGCTTTCTGCTATGACGATGCTGATAATAAACACAATTGAGGTTGCTTATGCATCCGACGTTGAGTATACTATAGACGATGAAACGACGAATATTCGCGTGCGCTCAAAGGCGGCTCTTCTTGAATTCGAGGAGGACGAGAGAAAGCGATATGCGGTATCGGGACTTTTTATGTCGTATTTTTATCAGCTGAATGAGCTTCTTGAGGAATATTATGAATTTCTTGACGTAGAGGTCAAGGACGTAGATTACGAATAAGCTTCAGGCGACGTTCAAGGCTAAAAATTATTGTACAAAATTACAGAAAACATGGAGGAAACAAATTATGTTAAGACTTAGTTTGCAGTTCTTTGCTCATAAAAAGGGTGTTGGTTCTACCAAAAACGGCCGTGATAGTGAATCTAAGCGTCTTGGTGTTAAGAAGGCTGACGGACAGGCAGTTCTCGCCGGAAACATCATAGTAAGACAGAGAGGAACGGCTATCCATCCCGGTAACAATGTTGGTATCGGTAAGGATCATACACTTTTTGCTCTTATTGACGGAAACGTTAAGTTCGAGCAGAAGACAAAGGATAAGAAGCAGGTTAGCGTTTACGCAAAGTAATGCTGACGCAATAAAAAAGAGTGCGCGATGCGCACTCTTTTTTATGTGTTTTATAGAGTGTTTTTTTGTTAGTTAGTTTATAACTAAGTGCTTTTGCTGCCTTTTTGAAAAATAGAATCATTGAGCGCCCTAAAAAATAAAAAAACACTCCAAGAGGTGCCTTCCATAAAGTAGGTTTTACCTGCCGATAGAAAATCATCTTCGTAGGGGCGTTCTGTGAACGCCCGCGGGCGAACGCAGTTCGCCCCTACGGAAAAGGACAGAGAATGTGAAATTTCTCTGTCCTTTTTTTACACGCCTTGCCTGCAAGGCATAGTGTGTTAACCTTTCAGGTGAACTGTCGGGCGGTAATAAGCCTCCCTTGTGCAAAGGGAGGTGGCTTGCGAAGCAAGACGGAGG
>JAFQPL010000076.1 GCA_017411785.1 Clostridia bacterium | reverse complement strand
TTTTTATTTATTTTTTTATCTTCTGCTTTTTCGATATGACTTGCATGCCGCTCATGCTTGTGCTCAATATGCAGCTTGGAAAGTATATGCCGAGCCTCATCACGAGCGCTCACGCGTCCCTCAGAGGATATCTCGCCCGCCTTCTGAAGCGATATCTTTGTAAGCATAGGTCCGATAAGCTCATATACAAGCACTGCAAAAAGAGTTATCTGCGAAACGATAGCTCCCATCTCACCAAGCTCCTCGCGCGCCGTATAAGCCATTCCCAAGGCTACCCCCGCCTGCGGCAACAGAGTAATTCCCAAATATTTTACAATAGTCTTGTCGCACTTCATAAGCCTTGAGCTTGAAAACGCTCCAAGATATTTTCCTGCCGAGCGGGCTAAAATATAAGCTATGCCAACAAGCACGATACCGATGCTCGTAAACACGGTAAGCTCAAGCTCCGCTCCGCTTATAACAAAGAATATTACAAAAAGCGGCGCGGTCCAACGGTCAACTCTGTCCATAAGCTCAACCGAGAACTCACATATATTGCAGAATACCGTTCCAAGCATCATACATACAAGCAAGGAAGAAAATGCTATCTCAACGCTTCCCTCACCCTTGCCTAACGGGATATTTATCATAGAAAGCGCAACGGTAAGAAGGACAAAGGTAACCGACACCGCAAGTCGCTTGGAGCGCGAATGGAAAAATCTCTCACAAAGATGGAACAAAAAGCCCATGATCGCGCCAAGCAAAAGCGAGAGAACTACCTCAAGCAACGGATTTACCAATACCGAAACAATGCTTATTCCCGCTCCCGAAGCTATCGCCTTTGCAACGCCAAAGGAGACCGAGAACAAAACCAAGCCCACCGCATCGTCTATAGCAACTATGGGGAGCAAAATATCGGTAAGCGGGCCCTTTGCTTTATATTGCTTTACAACCATAAGCGTCGCCGCGGGCGCCGTTGCCGAGGCTATAGCGCCAAGCACTATTGCCGCAGGAACAGTTATTATTTTTTCCTTAGTTGTTACCGCTATGATTATAAGCACGGCATCAACTATAAGAGTAGCCACTACCGCTTGAAAAATTCCTACTACGGTAGCCGCCTTTCCGTTCTTTTTAAGGTCGCTTAAGCGAAATTCGTTTCCTATCGAAAAAGCGATAAAGCCAAGCGCTACCTCTGAAATTATGCTAAAAGCTTCAAGGTCGTCTTTAACAAATCCGAGATGTATGGGATTGCTTGCGCCGATAGCAAGGCGTCCAAGCAAAGACGGTCCTATCAGAATTCCCGCAACGAGATACGCAGTTACGGCAGGAAACTTCATCAGCTTTGCAAGACGGGAGAGCAAAAGTCCCGCAAGAAGAGCTATTGACAGGCTAAGTAAAATCTGTTGCATAAAAATCTCCAAATATCAATATAAATCTCAACCCTTGAATTATAGCACTTCTTTTTTACAAAGTCAAGTATATACCAAAAAAACAGAGAATTTTTCTCTGTTTTTTTGGTTTTATTTTTAAAGATCAGCCGTTTTCCTTTTTATAAGCATCAACTATCTTTTGAGCAATATTCGCAGGAACGGTATCATATCCCGTAACCGCGTACTCAAAGCTTCCTCTGCCCTGCGTCATGGCACGGAGCGTAATAGGATACTCAGCAAGCTCAGCCTTGGGAGCGATCGCGTGAACAACAGTATAACCCTTCTTTGCTGCGGGATCCATGCCCATAACTGCTCCGCGGCGCTTATTAAGGTCACCCATAACGTCACCCACGAGAGAGTCGGGAACGGTTATATCAATATCGCCAACAGGCTCAAGAAGAACGGGAGCCGCCTGCTCAAGACACTTCTTATATGCAAGGCTTGCCGCCGTCTTAAAGGAAAGCTCATCAGAGTCAACATCGTGGTAGGAGCCGTCGTAAAGATCAGCCGCAAGTCCTACAAGCGGGAAGCCCGCAATTCCCTTCACCATAGCATCCTGCAAGCCCTTTTCAACCGCGGGATAGAAGTTTTTGGGAACGGTTCCGCCAACTACAGATACCGAAAATTCAAGGCCCTCGCTCTCACTCGGAGCAAATCTTATCTTTACGTGACCGTACTGACCCGAACCGCCGTTCTGCTTCTTATGCTTACCCTCAACGTCAACACGCTTAGTTATCTTCTCACGGTAAGCAATTCTGGGAGTGTCAAAATTTACACTCGCGCCAAACTTATTTTTAAGCTTTGCCGAAAGAACTGCAAGGTGCATATCTCCAAGAGCCGATACAAGCATCTGCTTAGTCTCGGAGTTGTTCTCATATTTAACGGTAAGATCCTCCTCCAGCATCTTGGCTATTGCTTGAGATATCTTACCCTCATCCTTTGCGCTCGCGGGAGTCATAGCCTTTGTGTAATAGGGGTTTGGATACTCGATGGGAGCGTAAGAAAATTTCTTATTCCAGGTAAGAGTATCATTTGTATTTGCGGACGAGAGCTTTGCGACCATTCCGATATCTCCGCAGGCAAGCTCATCAACCTCAAGCTGCTTTTTACCGTTTACCGTATAGATATGCGCGAGCTTTTCACTATCCCCTGTCGTATTATTGACCAAAAGAAGATCGCGCTTTACGCTTCCGTTCATTACCTTAAAATAGGACATTTTTCCCACAAAAGGATCCGCGACCGTCTTAAATATAAAGATAGCGGGCTCGCCATCGGGAGTAATTTCGATCTCGTCACCGTCAGCAAGAAGCTCCTGCTTTTTAGCGGTATGACGCGGGAAGGACTCGGTTATCTTATCAAGCATAGTCCACACGCCCCAAAGCTTAGTAGCCGCACCGCAGAATACGGGAACTATCTCGCCGTGAATAATACCCTCGTGAACGGCATTTATAGCCTCCATATGAGTTATCTCCTCGCCGCCGAAGTACTTCTCCATAAGAGCCTCGTCAGTGCTTGCAACTGCTTCCATAAGCATATCGCGGAATCTCTCAACCGCTTCCTTTGATTCCTCGGGAATAATCTCAACGCTGTGACGGCCGTTATCGTCAAAAACATGCGCGCTCTGATCAATAAGGTCGATACATCCCTTAACCTCACCGTCCTTTACCATAGGAATGGTAAGCGGACAGATATGCTTTCCGAACGTAGTGTGAAGACCGTCAAGAACACGCGCAAAGCGAGCGTCATTATCGTCAAATTTATTTATAAAGAAAGCCTTTGGAAGACCTGCCGCGGTAGCATAGCTCCAAGCAAGCTCTGTTCCGACCTCGATCCCCGCCTTACCGTCAACAACGATAAGCGCGCTGTCAGCAACTCTGAGTCCTTGATTTACCTCTCCGACAAAGTCAAGATATCCGGGTGCGTCTATAATGTTTATTTTGCAATCCTTCCAAACCATATTGAGCATAGAGGCAGAAAGCGAAAATCCACGCTTGATCTCCTCGGCGTCAAAGTCGGAAATAGTGTTTCCGTCCTCTATACGTCCAAGTCTGTCAGATCCTCCTGTTATATATACCATCGCCTCTGCAAGCGACGTTTTTCCGCATCCCCCGTGTCCGAGCAACACGATATTTCTTATCTGTTTGGTATCAAAATTAGCCATTGACTTATCCTCCTTACTTCGCTTCTGCGAAAACACTGTATTTTTGGTTCATTTTCAACAAACCTTTTAATAATTATACAATATTTCTGTGCATTTTGCAATAGACTTTTCATACAAAAATATATTCCGCCATAAAAAATTTGCAGGCGTTTTTTGGTTATTTCTTACAAACAAAACAAGCTCGGCACTGCAAAAAGCCAAAAACGCCCGAACGAGAACAATTCTCGCTCGGACGTTTTTCATTATAGCACAGAAGTCAGCACAAATCAATTTGAGTTAAATCCAATTTTAATTATTCAAATCCTTTTCGTCTATCTGCTTTTTCGCAAAGGCAAAAAATTCATCAACAGGCATTGTTCCAATATCTCCTGTCTTACGCGAGCGTACCGCAACACTGCCCTCGCTCATTTCCTTCTCGCCGATAACAAGCATATATGGGATCTTCTCAAGCTGCGCGGCTCTTATCTTGTATCCGATCTTCTCGTTGCGCGCGTCAACGGTAACACGCATTCCGGCATCCTCAAGCCTATCGGCAAGCGACTGCGCGTAAGACTCCTGCTCATCGCCTATGGGAAGAATCCTTATCTGCTCGGGAGCCATCCACATAGGAAGCGCGCCCGCGTACTTTTCAAGAAGAAGCGCGAGAGTACGCTCATAGCAGCCCATCGAGGTACGGTGAATAATGTAAGGAGTAACTCTCTCATCGTTAGAATCGGTATACTCCATACCGAATTTCTTTGCGAGAAGCATATCGATCTGAATAGTAACAAGAGTATCCTCCTTACCGTGAACGTTACGCATCTGAATATCAAGCTTAGGTCCGTAGAAGGCTGCCTCATCAATACCTATCGAATAATTACCCTTGCCGAGAAGCTCATCGAGAAGCTCTCCCATCACACTCTGCGCCTTATTCCATTGCTCAGCAGTTCCCTCGTACTTATCGGTACGGTTGGGGTCCCACTGCGAAAATCTGAAATAGCAGTCCTCCCAAAGTCCAAGCGCCGAGAGCATATCCTTCGCAAGCTGAAGGCATCCCTTGAACTCCTCCGCAAGCTGATCGGGGCGCAAAATAAGATGTCCCTCGGAAATAGTAAACTGACGCACGCGAATAAGTCCGTGCATCTCACCGCTATCCTCATTTCTGAAAAGCGTAGAGGTCTCGCCGAGACGCATAGGAAGATCACGGTAGGAACGCTTTTTATTCAAAAATACCTGATATTGAAAAGGACAGGTCATAGGACGAAGCGCGAAGCACTCCTTTTCCTCGTCGTAGGGATCGCCTATAACGAACATTCCGTCAAGATAATGGTCCCAGTGTCCCGATATCTTAAAGAACTCTCTCTTTGCCATAAGAGGAGTTTTGGTAAGAAGATATCCGCGGCGACGCTCGGTATCCTCTACCCAACGCTGTAAAAGCTGAATAGTGCGCGCTCCCTTTGGAAGAAGGATAGGCAAGCCCTGACCTACTGTATCAACGGTCGTAAAATACTCAAGCTCTCTGCCTATCTTATTATGGTCACGCTTTTTTGCCTCCTCTACGCGCTCAAGGTAAGCCTTAAGCTCATCCTTTGAGGGAAAAGCAGTTCCGTAAACACGCTGAAGCATTTTATTCTTCTGATCGCCCTTCCAGTAAGCTCCCGTACACTGAGTAAGCTTTACAGCCTTAAGCGCCGCGGTTGAGAAAAGATGAGGTCCCGCGCAGAGATCCACGAACTCACCCTGACGGTAAAAGCTTATTACCGCGTCGTCGGGAAGCTCCTCTATAAGCTGAACCTTATAGGGCTCATCCTTTTCCCGCATAAAAGCGATAGCCTCTGCTCTCGGAAGCTCAAAGCGCTCGATTCGAAGATTTTCTCTTACTATCTTCTTCATCTCATCCTCGATAGCCTTGAGAGCCTCGGGAGTAAAGGGAGTCTCACTGTCAAAATCATAATAAAATCCGTTCTCGATAGCAGGACCTATAGCAAGCTTGGTATCGGGGTAAAGACGCTTCATCGCCTGCGCGAGAAGATGCGACGCGCTATGGCGAAAGACCTTTTTACCCTCCTCGTCGTCAAAGGTGCAAAGACGGATATCCGCGTCGCCGTCAAGCTCATAATTAAGCGCTCTGACAGTTCCGTTGACAACAGCACAAAGCGTTGCTCTGCTCACGAGTCCAAGCTCGTTTGCGGCATCGTATACCGTGATAGGCTCGTTTTTAACGAGCGACTGCTCTCCAAAATTAAGCTTCATTTTTATATTCCTCCAAAATAATAATTAAAAATAAAACCCCGAATAGCAAAAATGCCATTCGGGGTGCAAAATGCACGGTTCCACCCAAATTTTTAACTTTCAGGTATTCGGTTGTAACACGAAAAATGGTACCCGCAGGGCTTTTTTGCAAAGACCTTTCAGCCAAGGGTCTCCTCTCTGAAGCCAAAGCGCAAGCAGACGTGTTTTTTCGCCATAATTACTTTTTCTTATTTCTGTTGTATTCCGAGCGAGGATTTACGTTATCACGCCAATCAAGCTCGCCGCGTCCGAGCGCGGTAATAATAGTTTCCGCGGAGGCAAGATTTGTTGCCACCGGGATATTCAAGCGGTCACAGGTAAGAAGAAGCTCGTTTTCGATAGCCATTGTGCGAGGATTGCTCTGCGGAGCTCTGAAATAAAGCAAAACGTCTATTTCGTTAAAGGACGCCCTTGAAGCTATCTGTTGCTCTCCTCCGTGTTCGCCCGACATAAGTCTGTCGATCTTAAGTCCCGTAGCGTCGGAGATATACTGTGCTGTCGAAGCAGTAGCGCAAATATGATGATTGGCAAGCACACCGCAATATGCAATGCAAAACTGTGCCATTAATTCTTTCTTCAAATCGTGAGCAATAATTGCAATTTCCATAAACGTTCCTCCCGATTTCTTGTATATTTGACATATCGACAAGATAATTATACACAAAAAATATATTTTTGTCAAGATTATATAGATTATTTTTGAGCTTTTTCACAATTTTTTTCCAAAAGCTTCACATCCTGCAAGATTATGTATATATTTTTCAAAAATCTCTTGTTTTTTATGCAAAAATATTTTATAATATATATATGTATGCAATATTTTAATTAAATACAACACGATTAACGTAGAAAAACGGAGGAATTAGAAAAATGATCAAAGAAAACATCAACCTCGTAGCAAAGACCGACCCTGAAATTGCGGCGGCTATCACTGCGGAGTATGAAAGACAGTCCGACGGGCTTGAGCTTATCGCGTCGGAAAACGTAGTTTCCGAGGCAGTTATGTGTGCTATGGGCTCGGTGCTTACAAATAAATATGCGGAGGGTTACCCCGCAAAGCGTTATTACGGCGGATGCCAGTGCGTAGATATTGCCGAGAACATCGCTATCGAGCGCGCAAAGCAGCTTTTCGGCGCAAAATACGCAAATGTTCAGCCTCATAGCGGAGCGCAGGCAAATACCGCGGTCTACTTTGCTCTTATTCAGCCCGGCGATACCGTTATGGGTATGAGCCTTGCTCACGGCGGACATTTAACTCACGGAAGCCCCGTAAATATCTCGGGTATGTACTATAACTTCATACCTTACGAGCTCAATCCCGTAACTCAAAGAATAGACCTCGACGAATTTGAAAAGCTTGCAAAGCAGCATAAGCCTAAGCTCATCGTTGCTGGCGCTTCGGCATACCCCAGAGTTATTGAGTTTGAGAAGATGGCAGAGATAGCTCACAGCGTAGGCGCATACTTTATGGTAGACATGGCGCACATTGCAGGTCTTGTTGCCGCAGGCGAGCATCCCTCTCCTCTCCCTTACGCAGACGTAGTTACAACCACAACACATAAAACACTCCGCGGCCCGAGAGGCGGTATGATCCTTACCAACGACGAGGAGCTTGCAAAGAAGTTCAACAAGGCTATATTCCCCGGAATTCAGGGCGGACCTCTTATGCATGTTATCGCGGCAAAGGCAGTTTGCTTTGGCGAGGCTCTCAAGCCCGAGTTCAAGGAATATCAGCACAACGTAGTGCTCAACGCAAGAACTCTTGCAGACGAGCTTCTCAAGGAAGGCTTTGATCTCGTTTCGGGCGGTACCGACAACCACCTTATGCTCGTAGACCTCCGTCCGATGAAGATCACGGGCAAGGAGTTCGAGGCAAGACTCGACAGCGTTCACATAACAGTAAACAAGAACGCGATCCCCAACGACCCCGAAAAGCCCTTCGTTACGTCGGGCGTAAGAGTAGGAACTCCCGCAGTTACCTCCCGCGGTCTTAACACCGAGGATATGAAGACCATCGCTCATCTCTTTGCTCTCACCGCAAAGGATTACGAGGGCTCGGCAGACAAGGTTCGCGCAGCAGTTGCAGAGCTTTGCAAGAAATATCCGCTTTATTAAAACCAATAAGATCCAAAAGGCGTCTCAAGCACTTTGAGACGCCCTTTTTGTATAAACTCAAAATGGTATAGCCAAAACAACCATACCATTTTTTAAGAATTACCGCCACCACTACAAATCGAACGGTTTTTATATTATTATTTATTTAACTTCGAAATTCCAAATTCCGGAACCAACGGTAACAGAGATGAAACCGTTTTCAAGCTCCCCCGTCATAGACTCACCATTGACGGTAAGTTGCGTACCTACTCCTATGGGGAAATATACAGTTGCCATGGTATTGGCAGGAACAGTTACGCTTGCGCTATATATATCTGCGTTATCACAAAATGAAGCTGCGATGCTTCCCTTTACAGTCGGCATCACCAAGCTCGCCTCTCCGATCCCGCGTGTTTGAAATCGAACATCAAAAGTAGCATAACCGGCTGTAGTAGGTTGAATACCAAAAATACCGTTGGCAATGGCGTATGCGGGAGCCGCGCCCCAAGGATGTGATAGCGTCATATTGTCCTTGATTATAGAATTCCATCCCTCAGATGTGATGGTAGCGTCCAAAGTATACAGCATATACGCCCATGTGCGCGCACCCTCAGAAGTATCACCGTTAAGCAATAGCTTATTAGCAACATCACCGTTACCGGAATCATACAACCCCTTAAGCAAGAAGAAGGAACCGTATACGCTCATACGTATCTCCCCTTGGGCATCAATCGCGTCTGCCATATTGTCCGCCATGCACTGATTCTCGTAAATACCAAATGCCAGCGCATATGCAGTCGCATGCTGTGAATAATGTGTCGAAATCTTGCCATCCTCGTATACGCCATCTGCAAACATACCTGTAGTCTCATCGTACAGGCGCGAGATCATCGCTTTCTTGATTGTTAACGCCAATTCTCCGTACTCGGCAGCATCCTCACTGTAGCCTAACAAGGTTGCGATTTGCTCCAGTGCTTCGTAGGTGCCAACTGCCACGGAATTAAGCACTGTGTTATATTCAACATCGCTATCATATCCGTCGCACTCAACCGTAGGCCAATCGACCAAAACAGCTTTTCTTGTGCCTGGATTTTTACTATTGCCCGCAATTAAAAGCCCTATATCCTTATCAAAGAACTCTGTAAAAACGCGAGTCTTGAGAACATCGTAATACTCCGTCAACGATGCCATATCACCTGTTATCATATAATCATCCATCGCGGAAATCGCTGAAAACAACAGATATTCAGCGGGCCACGTATGGTGCATCACCAGATATTCGTTGCTGAAGCGACCTATGCTATAATCAGTGGTAAAGGCGTAAGCTGCCATCAGATTGATAAGAAGGTCACCCTCATAAGCCAGCCGCTCGCGAGACTGAGAGTCAACATATAAGTCCTGCGTAGTCATCTTGATAGTTCTCTTCATCAAAGCATAAATATCATTGAGTAGCGTATTATCCGAGGCAAATCCAGACGCATCATCCTTAAACGGTGCACGAATTTCAAGCCCTCTGACCATATCCGACGTAATTTCAACAGGACACCCGGAAATCTGAACGTAGCGATAGGTTAACATATCAATAGTTTCTACCGTTTGCTTGCCTGCAGTCATCGTCCATGTTTCTTGATAGACATTTCCGGTCAACATCGCATACTTTACAGATCCGTCCTCATTGAGCTGCTCACCGTAATAAACCTTAACCTGCGCCGCTGAAGGTAGATCAGCTACAAAGCGAATACCGCCCACGATCTCTCCGCCAAGATCTATCACATAATCTCCGTTTTCCAACTTATCGACCGTGACCTTTCCTTCACTGATATACCGACTGACGTTATCCGTCTGACTGGGAGCAAAGACCATGCCCTCAGCAATATTGCCGCCAACACAAACAGCGCTCCAATCCGAAGCTTCATACCCTACTCGATCAAATCCGTAAGGATACAAAGAGGTATTGATATTATTTGCATGTGCAGTATAGTATCCGGTGCCTATGGAGTTTTCCTTACCGAATACCTCATCAGCTGGCAACGCCAACCAATCTTCAGCATCGCGCGCCGAGTTGGAGACAACATCAACTGTACCATCCGTATAATATAGGGTTAACTGAGAGAGGAATGCTCTGCCGTCGGTGGTGTAATTGATAGCAGAGAGACAGTTACTCCCTGCCACAAGCAGATCGGTTACATCATAAGTATTATAATATAGCACTGTCTCACCCGTAGATTTTGTGCCGTATCGAGAGGGACCCACACCTACGATCGTTCCGTTTATATACATATTATAAACAAACTGGCGAGTCGACTCAGGCGAGGTAGCCGTCACACTGAGTGCTGCACGATCCAACCGAGCAATCTGATCCGATGTCAAATCAATCTCGGTGCGAAGAAAGACAAAGGATACGTCATCATCCGCCGCCCAAACACCTGCAGTTGACTCCCATCCTTCGCCTACAGCAGTGGTAAACGCCTGCGGATCCGAGTAACACTCCTCACCTGACGCATCACGCGTTGCTACACTCCAGTAATAAAGCGAATTCTCTGCCAGGACAAGATCAAGTCCGGGCAACCTGACCGCGGTACTCTGAGCAGACTCAATCCAATCACTATCAAAAGTATACTCTTTTTCCATCATCTTTATCTCGCTATTAGCAACAACGATACGATAGGCCGTCTGTACCTCGTTGGGGTCGGGATCATTCATAACCCAAGAGAAACGCAGATCTTCCTTATCAACGCCAAATGGTAGGGAAAGAAGATTGATCTTCAAATCGCTCGGTTTACCAACATTAGCGGATTCGACTTCGGCTATATTATCCTGTTTCGAAGCATCGGACGGATTTTTACATGCAACCAGCATCATAATCACCGCCAACACAAGACAGACAACGCGCAAAGCAAGACTCTTAGCGCTAAACGCATTATTCACGTTTAATTTCATATAAAAAGCCTCTTTTCCAAAATCAAGTATCCTTATTATAACGCTATTTTCTCATTTTGTCAATAAAGCTCTTTTCGGGGCGCAAAAGCTTATAATAAACCTTTTCCCCGCAAAGGATTACGAGGGCTCGGCAGACAAGGTTCGCGCAGCAGTTGCAGAGCTTTGCAAGAAATATCCGCTTTATTAAAACCAATAACATCCAAAAGGCGTCTCAAGCACTTTGAGACGCCTTTTTTTGCAAGACTCTGCTTACCTCCCATTTACATACAAAAAAGGCTGTCTCAATTTCTTGAGACAGCCTTTTTATTTAGGTATTGTTAAGTCTATTACTTAACGATAGGAGCCTTATAATAGTTGTAAACTACCTTGCCGCCCTGATCACGGTAGGTCTCATAGAAGATCACAAGCTCGTCAGAGATCTCTATAACTCTTACATTGTAGTTTGTTCCCTTTTCCTCCACAGAAGCAATAGCCTCGCCCTTTACGTTGTAATAAGTAGCCTTACCCTTAGAGGTCTCTTTATCTTCAACGAAGGTAGCGTAATAGCCGTTTTTAGCTTCGAAGCTCTCGATCTTGTTAGCTACGTCAGCCGCGTTTGCGTCACTGCCGATAACCTTTGTACCGATAGTAACGAGATTATCTGCTCCAAGGAAGAGGCTGTAAACCTCGGTACCGTCGCCGTAGGTCATAACATAGATAGCGTCGCCAACGGTCCCGATCTTTGCGTTGTTCTTCTTTGCGTCGTATATAAGCGCATTGTTTATATCGTAAACACCCTTATCGGTAACAGTGTACTTTTCAAGAACAATCGGGAACTCCATAACATCCATAGAAGAAGGTACCTTGTGCTTGCTCTCGTAAGCGTTTACAAATTTACCCTCGGCATTATAAAGGTCAAACTTAAGAGTGTAAGTATATACATATTGTCCAAGCTCGGAGTCATATCCATAGCTGCGGCTGCGCGAGCCAACGGTTTCAACTCCGTAGAAGCCCTTTTCAACAGCGGTCGGGAATTCTATCATATTGCTTGCTATCTCTACCTCTGCGGTTATCTCACAGTCGTTGGAGAGAAGCACGAGCTTTCTGTTGCCAAGGCCGGTGTCGAGAGTCTTATCCTCTGCGATGGGGCAGATGAACGCAAGATTAGTAACCTTATCGGAATACATCTTATTGCCGCGCTCGTCAGCAGTCGAAGTCTTAAGATCGTAAATATAATAATCTACGTCCTCAAGCTCCTTTTCGCCGTCAGCGTTTACGATAAGAGTTACGAGATCGTACTTGTTGTCTGAACCGTATCTGTAATCAAAGGTCTTCTCATCCTGATCAAGCGCCCTTGCATACTGAACCAAAAGGCTTCCGTTTGCAAGAATAAACGTGTTAACATAAGAAGAATCGCTAGTTACGGTATAGCTGTAAGCAACGCTGAGGTCCTTGTTGTAAACTGTATATGTTTTGCTATCGCTGTAAAGATAATAATCACCGCTCTTGGATGTTACAGAGGGCATCTTAGCAAGGCCGTATTCCTTAACAAGATCGTACTTTAGCTTACCGTCAGCGTAGCTTGCGCGGTAAAGAGCGTCATCCTTCTTGTAAAGGTCGAACTTGTAAAGCGTATACTCGCTGGTATAATTATCCCTCAAGGATTCCCAAACATCGGGAACTTGTGATTCTTCCTTTTGACAACGTGAGTAAAGCTCAGCATTGCTATAGGTCTTAACGGCAACAGCATCCGAGCCGTAAACGGTCAAGGTGTAGGTGCAATAAGCCTGATTGCCGTTGTAGAAGTTCTTGTAATCATTATCGGGGATTCCAACCCAATCAGACGAATAACTATAATCTCCATAATAGTTAGCATCCTCAGTATAAGCCATTGTAAGAACGGCAAAATAGTCCTCGGAAATTACGTCTACGTAGTTAAGCTTAAAGGAAGCCTTTGTCTCCGCTGTGTTAAGCTTTTCTGCGTAATGCTCAAGCTCAACTCCCTTGTCGTTAGCAGTATTGTATACGTAAAGCTTTTCGTTCTCATTATCAAGAGTAATGATATAATTCATTTCGTTATTGTAGAATGCGCCCTTATAAGACGCGGGATCCTTGATTGCCGAAATTACGCCGTTTTCAACGTTGGGAGCATAGGAAGCGTTCATTATATCCGCAATTCCGTACTTGGTAAGCTCAACCTCCTCAACCACGGGCTCGGTCTCGCTTTCGCTCTCGGTCTCTTTATCCTTCTTGCTGCCGCAGGAAGCAAGAAGCAAAGAAGACGAAAGAAGGAGCGCCATCAAAAGTGACAAAATTTTAATCTTTTTCATAAAAATCTCCTTATTAGCTCTTTATTAAAATCTGTTTTATTTCGTAAAAGCCGCCTTATAATAGGTGGTAACCTCTTTTCCGTCTGCATAATAGCTCTCTGCGAATATACAGCAATCATCACCGCTATAAACACAATCCACACCGTAATTGCTGTCGCCCTTTTCCTCAAGGCTCGCGATAACCTCGCCCTTTACGTTATAAAAGACGTACTTATCCTTTTCATCGCCCTCCCCGTATGTTACGGCCGCAATGTAATTTTCTCTGATGTTACAGTTGTTTATTCTATTCGCAACAGTCTTAGCGTCTACCGTAGGATCGATAACCTTAGTTCCGAGCTTAACTATATTTTCTTTATCAAGGAATATACTGTATGTCTCGATACCGTCTCCGTAAGAACGGATATATACCGTTCCGTCATCGGAGGAATAAACATACGCGCCTTCCTTGCCGCCGTCGTATACGAGAACACCGTTAAGATAGATAGAATTATCAGAAACATAATACTCGCCGGCAACAGAAGAACCTGCCAAGGTAGCTACCTTCTCACCCTTAATATCGTAAATACCGTATCCGCCGGAGATAAGGCTTAATGCGTAATATCCCTTTGCAACAACATAAGGCACATAGCGATAATCCTCGGCGATCTCTACCTCCGCGGTTATCTCAAAGTCATTAGAGATAAGCATGAGCTTAGCGTTTGCGGTACTCATATCAAGAGTCTTATCCTCACCGATAAAGGAAACACGCGCAAGATTTTCAACCGAATCAGCGTACTGCTTATTACCGTATGCATCGGCAACCGAAGGTGTAAGGTAAGAAATTATGTAATCAACACCCTCGATCTCCTTAGCGCCGTCTGCGTTCACAAGAAGTGTTACGAGATCGTACTTGCCATCACTGCCGCTTCTGTAATCGTAATCGGTTTCATACTGATCAAGCTGCTTTGAATACTGGATAACGGTGGTTCCGTTAGCAAGCATGCCTGAAGATTCAAGCTCTACGTTATTCGGAAGAGCATAACTATAAGCAAGATTAAGATTCTTATCGTAAGCCTCCAGAGTTACATCATCGCTGTCGGCGAGCACAAAATAATAATCGCCACAGCTATGTTCAAAATCGGGCATTGCCGCAACTCCAAAATCCTTGACAAGCTCGTATTTAGCCTTACCGTCAACGTAGCTCTTGCGGTATACCTCACTGCCCTTAGTATAGAGGTCTGCTACGTATGAGTCATATCCCTCATACTCGTCGCGCAAGCCTACCGTAGAAGAGACGCCATTCCAAATGTTGTTAATTCTATACGGCATTCCTTCAGAAAGCGAATAAAGCTCGGTGTTACCGTAGGTATCAACGGTAGCGCCCGTAGCGTCATATACCGTTATGGTATATGTGCAATGCGCAACCCTCTCATACTTTCCTGAGTTATATTCTTCTTTGTAGAAATTCTCAAAATAGCCGCTGCTCGTTGGGAAGTATCCCCAATTGGTCGACACGCTAGAATCGTAATTACCGGTGTAAGACATCGTAAGAACTGCGAAATAATCCTCGGAAATTATATCAACGTAATTAAACTTGTTGAAATACTTACCCGAAGCGAGCTCTTTATTTCTTTCATAATTAAATGTACCTACCGCGGTATCGTTAGCGACATTGTAAACTCTGACGTTAGAGCCGTCATCGGTAACGATGAATCCGTCGCCATAGCTTACGTAATTTCCAACATAGGACAGAGGCGCGCCTACTGCCGAAAGCACACCTGTATCGAGCTCTGGAGAATAGGACGCGTTCATTATGTCCGCAATTCCATACTTGGCAAGCTCAACCTCTTCAACCTCGGGCTCGGTCTCACTTTCGCTCTCGGTTTCCTTATCCTTCTTACTGCCGCAGGACGCGAGAAGCAAGGAAGATGAAAGAAGCAAAGCCATCAAAAGTGATAAAAGCTTAATCTTCTTCATAAAGAATCTCCTTTTCATTTTTTATTTAAGGCCTTTAGCCTATTAAAACACATTATATCATATAGCCAAAATCTTGTCAATAGTTTTGTCAAAAGATCACAAAAGCTTATCTTTTATCGAGCGGAACGTAAACATTACTATTGTTTGCTATAAACTTATACGCGGGTCTTATTATCTTCTTTGAGGTCTGATATTCCTCTATTCTGTGAGCGCACCAGCCCGAAACTCTTGAGATAGCAAACAAGGGCGTGTACATTTCAACAGGAATATCAAGCATACGGTAAACGAGACCCGAATAAAGATCGACATTTGCGCACATAGGCTTACTCGTTCCCTTGAAGGAATTAAAGAGCTTCGGCGTTATACGCTCGATAGCCTCAAGAAGCGCAAAATCGTCGCCGTATCCGCGCTTGGTCGCGACGTCGCTTGCGTATTTTTTAAGCATTATCGCTCTGGGGTCGGACTTGGTATAAACGGCGTGTCCCATACCGTAGATAAGTCCCTTTCTGTCGTAAAGCTCCTTGTTAAGAATCTTCATAAGAACGGCGGAGACCTCCTCGTCGTCGTAAACGTCCTTAACATTTGCCTTTACAACGTCAAACATCTCCTGAACCTTAATGTTTGCTCCGCCGTGAAGCGGACCCTTAAGAGAGCCTATCGCTCCCGCGATAGCAGAATAGGTATCTGTTCCCGACGAGGAAAGAACTCGGCAGGTAAAGGTTGAGTTGTTTCCGCCTCCGTGCTCCGCCTGAATGATCATACAGATATCAAGCAGACGAGCCTCCTCCTCGGTATACTGCTTGCTTGAGCGAAGCAAGCGAAGGAAGTTCTGCGAGGTACTTAAATCATCGTGAGGCAAATGCAAATTAAGGCTCTTGCCCTGGTAATAGCTTCTATAGTAGGCATAGGAATGTGCTGCTATAACGGGAAGCCTTGCTATGATCTCAACGCTCTGACGAAGCATATTCTCAAGACTCGTGTCATCGGGATTATCGTCATAAGAATAGAGAGCAAGCACACCCGTGGCCATCTTATTCATTATAGAACGCGAGGGCGCCTTCATCAATATATCCTCGGAAAATCTCGGCGGCAGACGTCTGTATTCTGCAAGAAGCTCGTTAAATTCCTTAAGCTGAAGCATATTGGGGAGCTGACCGAACAAAAGAAGATAAGCGACCTCCTCAAATCCGTAACGGTTCTCCGCGTTGTAGCCGTCTATAAGCTCAGACATATTAAATCCGCGGTATTCGAGCTTTCCGTCATCGGCTACCTTTTCGCCTTCATAAACGTAATATCCGTGAACGTTTCCTATTTTTGTAACTCCCGCCATAACACCCGTTCCGTCGGGCTCGCGCAAGCCGCGCTTTATGCGGTAATTTTCAAAAGCGTCGGCAGGAATTTTATTCGTCTCCTCCGCAATACCAAGGCAATTGCCGAAAAATTCCTCGCAGGATAAATCCTTTATATCCTTTGACATATAAACCTCCTTATACAGCCAAAAACAGCCGTTTATAAATCACAAATAAACAATAATTAACTAATTATATCACATTTTTCCTGCTTTTGCAAGCAAAAAAACAAAAAAGTTCATTATTTTTCCTCAAAATCGCACCTTCCCGCTTGTTTTTTCAATATTTTGACAGAAAATAAGCTCTAAAAATGCAAAAAAGGAGGGTATCTGTAATTTTTACAAAAAAAGATGCGTCGGAGCTTTCCCCAACGCATCGTTTTTTATTCAATCTTACATAGCAATCGAATTTGCCACGTCATAAAGCTCTTTTATCTCTGTAGCACGCTTATCACAGATAGCCTTCATAATGTCAAGCTCGGTGCTGTTATACCTGTCAAGGTCGCCCGGCTGAAGCTTGTTTTTATACATACGGTCGGTAGTAAGAGCAAATACTATATCCATAGGAACATACCTGCCATCCTCCTCAACGACAACGATATTGCTCTTGCCCTCTATAAGAAGCTCAACCGCCTTTACGCCCATAAGCGACGCAGTGAGTCGGTCACGCAAGGAAGGATGTCCGCCCCTTACAAGATGACCGAGACGCATAAATCTTACGTCGATCTCCGTAACCTCGGAAACCTTCTTTGCAAAATACTCACCGTAATGAATCCTGTTGCCGTTCTCGTCGGTATGGTAAACACCCTCGCTGACTACAACGACCATTCCTCTCTTACCCTTCTGTCTTGCGCTGAGAATACGCTCAAGAGCGGCATCCTCATCAAACTCGATCTCGGGAATGACCACCGCAATAGCACCCGCGGCAATACCCGTCATAAGAGCTATCTGTCCGCAATCTCTGCCCATTACCTCAACAACAGCCAGACGAGCGTGCGACTCGCAGGTATCCTTGATCTTATCCAAGGACGCAAGAACGGTATTCATAGCGGTATCAAATCCTACGGTATAATCGGTTGCGGTTATATCATTATCGATAGTTCCCGTAACGCCTATCGTAGGCACTCCGTGAAGAGTAAGATCTGTTGCTCCTCTGAAGGTTCCGTCTCCGCCTATCGCAATAATTGCATCTATGTTATTTATTCTGCAGGTCTCGACCGCCTTTTGCATACCCTCCTCGGTCTGAAACTCCTTGCATCTGTCGGAATAAAGTCTCGTTCCGCCTATTCCTATAATGTCGGAAATAAACTGATAATCGAGCCTTCTTATATTATTATCAATAAGTCCGCGGTATCCGCCTACGATCCCAACCACCTCGATGCCCTCATCAATGGCCTTATCGGTAACCGCGCGAATAACGGCGTTCATACCGGGAGCATCACCGCCCGATGTAAGAACTCCGATCTTCTTTATTTTCATCTTTGACATTTTTCCTCTTCACTTTCTGTTACAAATACAGTTTTCTCTAAAAAATTATAGGGTAAATATCATTTTAATACATATTCCGAAAAAAATCAAGTCTTTTTTCAAAAATAATAAAATTATCTTCTTTATTTTAACAAAATAGCCTTAAGAACCATATCAAAAGCATTCGTTGCGCTTGCCTGACGTATATATTCTCTGCTTCGCATGGATGAAAGTGAGAGTCGCCTTACGCTCTCGCCCTCGGACGTGCTTATTCCTATAAAAACCGTACCTACGGGCGTTTCGGCAGTACCGCCCGTAGGACCTGCGACACCCGTAGTCGATATTCCTATATCGCTTCCCGTGGCGAGACGCACTCCTACCGCCATTTCCCTTGCGGTCTGCTCGGAAACGGCTCCGTATCTCTCAAGCGTTTCCTCCTTGACTCCGATAAGCCTGTGCTTTACGTCATTTGTGTAGGTAACGCATCCTCCGAAAAAGACGTCGGAGCAGCCCGAAATATCGGTTATCCGTTTCGCAATAAGTCCTCCTGTGCAAGACTCTGCCGCGGAAAGAGTAAGTCCCTTTTGATGCAAAGCCGTCACAACGGCATTTTCTATAGTACCAACGTCAACACCGTAAGCAAAGCCTCCGACCTCGCTCCGCATTATTTTTTGAGCGTGTTCCTCGCAAAGCTCTGACGCAAGGCTCTCGGTTTCGGCGCGCGCGGTTATTCTTATTCTTACCTCGCCCTCCTTACAGTAGGTCGCCGCGGTAAGCGAAGGAGTATCGATCAGAAGCGCGTCGATCTTCTCGGCGATAGCAGATTCTCCCATGCCGAAAATATGAATATTCTTACTGACTATCGCTTGATTTATCTTAGTCCTCAGATAAGGCTCCGCCTGCTCACAAAAAAGCGGAATAAGCTCACTGGGCGGGCCCGGAAGCATTATGACCGATTTGGAATCACGCTCAAGAGCAAGCGCGGGCGCAGTACCGAAATGATTTGGGAAAACTATCGCTCCCTCAGGCATCATAGCCTGCTTTTCGTTATTTTTGCTCATCGTTCTGCCGGTACGCTCAAAATATGACTTAATATCGGCAAGTGAGGGCTCATGCAGCTTCATTTTTCTACCGAAAAGGGCAGCAACGGTCTCCTTTGTAAGATCGTCCTTTGTAGGACCGAGTCCCCCGCTTATTATAACTATGTCAGAGCGCGAAAGCCCCTCCTCCACGCATTCTCCGAGGCGGCGCGGATCGTCGCCGACTACCGAGTGATGATAGACGCAGATTCCGAGATCGGTAAGCCTCTCCGACAAGAAGGCGGCGTTAGTATTGACAATGTCCCCGAGCAGAAGCTCCTCACCTGTGCAAAGAATTTCCGCAATCAAAGCCCGATCTGCCATTTTAACGCCGCCTTTCAAATTATTGATTTTTTATTCGTTCTGACCGAAGAATTACTGTTGCTTCGTAGCCTGAACGTTTACCTTTGCCGAAGGAATCTCTATTCCTGCCTTTGCAAAGGCTATCTTGCAATCCTCAAAAAGATCGCAACGGAGAGCCGCCCAATCGCCTGCGTTACACCAAGCGCGTACAGTAACCTCCATACCCGTATCGGTTACGTTAGTTACTCTTACGAAATGCTCGGGGTCCTTAAGCACCTTTTCATTCTTGTCAATTACGTAATCAACTACCTTTTTAACCATCTCGATATCGGTTCCGTGTGCTACGCTTATAGTAATGTCAGCTCTGCGGATATCCTCACGGGAATAGTTGGTGATAACCGAGGTGGTCATCGAGCCGTTGGGAATGCTTACGTGAACGTTGTCAAGAGTAATTATCTGAGTGTAGAAGAAGCCTACCTCGGTAACGGTGCCCGAAGCGCCCGCTACGTCAATAAATTCGCCAACCTTTATAGGTCTGAAGATAAGAAGCATAATTCCGCCCATAAAGTTTGCAAGCGAGCCCTGAACCGCAAGAGCGATAGCAGCGCCGGCAGTAGCAAAAACGGTAATAACGGACGCCATAGGAACTCCCATTATACCTACGATAATTACTACAAGCACAGCGTAAAGCGCGATCTTGAGGAAATTGTTGACAAAGGAGCGTACGGTCGCGTCCATTTTATCAAATTTTTTACCGTTCGGGAAGAACTTAAGCAAAAGCTTGATAAGAAGCATACCGATAAGAAATACCACGAGAGAAAGCAAGAGCTTTCCTGCTATACTGATACAGCTGTCAACAAAGTTAGTTAAAATTTGTTCCCAATTCATTTTGTTAAACATCCTTTCAAAAAAATTACGTGTAAATTATATCATAAAATCATTTAAAAGTCATTATTTTTGACCTACTTTTTGCAAAGTTAACAGTTTCTTAACATTTTATAAAGCTTTTATTGATAAAATGAAAACGATTTAACAAGCACGGAGGAATTATGAACCCTTGCAATCTCTGTCCAAGAAAATGTAATATCGACCGCTCACAATCTCTCGGCTTTTGCGGCGAGAGTGAGGCTCTATCGGTAGCGAGAATAGCTCCGCATTTCTTCGAGGAGCCTCCCATAAGCTACAAAAAGGGCTCGGGAACGGTATTTTTTACGGGATGTAATCTGCGATGCGAGTTTTGCCAGAACAAAGCGATAAGCCGAGGAAATGCCGAAGGCAAGATATACAAAAAAAGCGAGCTTATCGACGCTCTCTGCTCTCTGCAGGAAAGCGGAGTACATAATATAAACCTCGTTACGCCTACCCATTTTGCCGATAAGATAGCCGATATCCTCTCGGATATGAAATCGCGCGGACTGCTCAAGGTTCCGACTGTCTATAACACATCAGGCTACGAGAGCGTCGAAACGTTGCGGATGCTTGACGGGCTTATAGATATTTATATGCCCGACCTTAAATATTTTTCATCCGAGCTATCGGAAAAATACTCACACGCGCCAAACTACTTTGAGGTAGCGATCGAAGCTATAAGGGAAATGCTTCGGCAAAGAGGAAAATACAAATATAACGAATCCGAGCCAAAGCTTTTAAGCTCGGGTGTTCTTATACGACATCTTGTTCTTCCCTCGCACCGCAAGGACAGCATCGAGCTGCTTTCCCGCCTTGCAGAGCTTATAAATCCCTCTGACGTGCTGCTGAGCGTAATGAGTCAGTATACCCCCGAATTTGCGCTTGACTCAAAATATTCCGAGCTTCACCGCAGAATAACGAGCTTTGAGTACACGACAGTATGCGATAAAGCAAGCGAGCTTGGATTTAACGGCTTTACACAGGCAAAAGAATCGGCAAGTGCGCGCTACACCCCCGATTTTGCAAAGAATAATAACGATATATAAATAAGGAAAATTTTTTTAAAAAGCCCTTTACAAATTAAAACAAATGTGTTATAATGTTTAACGTATCGAAAGCTCGGTTTTCGGATAAAGGCTGTTTTTCAGCGTTCACCCACCGTCTACTGTGCTTTTTCGATAAATATATTTTTGAAAGGTGAATACCAAAAATGTTGAAAGACGAAAAGCAGGCAATTATTGAGCAGTACGCTACCCACGAGGGCGACACGGGTTCTCCCGAGGTACAGATAGCTATTCTTACCTACAGAATCAAGAACCTTACCGAGCACCTCAAGGACAATCACAAGGACCATCACAGCCGCCGCGGCTTGCAGAAGATGGTTGGTCACAGAAGAAACCTTCTCGGTTACCTTCAGAAGACCGACATCAACCGCTACCGTGCGATAGTTGAAAAGCTCGGTCTCAGAAAGTAATTTCAATAATTGTCGGAGTGAAGAGCGGAGCAACGGTTTCGGCTCCTCACTCCGTTACTCTTTTTTACCAAAAGTCAAAGATCTCACATCGGATTAGCAGTTAATTATTCCCCGCGCGATAGGGCGGAGCGTAATTAAGTGCTAAACCTTGTGAGAATGAAATATTTATTTTTATAAGGAGGATATTATGTCCGCAATCAGCACACCAATCGAATTCAAGAATTATAAGACCTTCCGCTACACCCTCGCAGGGCGTCCCCTCGTTATCGAGACCGGCAAAATGGCAGGTCTTGCAAACGGCTCGGTTCTCATTCGCTACGGAGAGACCGTGCTTCTTTGCTGCTCTACAGCATCGGCAAAGCCCAGAGACGGTATCGACTTTCTTCCCCTCTCGGTTGACTACGATGAGAGAATGTACGCCGCAGGAAAGATTCCCGGAGGGTACTTAAAGCGCGAAGGCAAGCCTTCCGAAAAGGCAGTCCTTACAAGCCGAGTTATCGACCGTCCGATCCGTCCCCTTTTCCCTAAGGACCTTCGCAACGACGTAGCTCTTACGCTTACCGTTATGTCTGTAGACCCCGACTGCTCGCCCGAGATCACCGCTATGATAGGCGCATCGATAGCTCTCGCAATATCCGATATTCCGTGGAACGGACCGATAGGCGGAGTATTTATGGGTCTTGTTGACGGCAAGCTTGTTGTAAACCCCACCGAAGAGGAGCAGAAGAAGAGCGATCTTCAGCTTACCGTTGCCGCTTCTATGCAGAAGGTAGTTATGATAGAGGCAGGCGCTAACGAGGTAGACGACGACACTATGTTCGAGGCTATTATGAAGGCGCACGAGGAGATAAAGGACCTTCTCGGCTTCATTAACGCAATAGTTGACGAAATAGGCAAGCCCAAGTTTGATTATCCCTCTTGCGAGCTTGACCACGATATGTTTGACAAGGTATTCGCGTTCTGCGAAAAGGATATGATGGAGGCTCTCGACACCGACGATAAGAACGTACGTGACGAAACGGTGGTTCCGATAACCGACGCTATCATCGCAGAGTTCAGTGAGGAATATCCCGAGATAGCTTCTATGATGGACGAGCTTATCTACAAGATCCAGAAGAAGATAGTACGCCGTTGGCTCCTCGTTGACAAAAAGCGTGTTGACGGAAGAAGAATGGATCAGATCCGTCCCCTCGGAAGCGAGGTAGGAATTCTTCCCAGAGCGCACGGCTCGGGACTCTTTACAAGAGGTCAGACTCAGGTTCTTACCGTTGCAACGCTCGGTATGCTCTCCGAGGCTCAGATGCTCGACGGTATCGACAACGAAACCGAGAAGAGATATATGCACCATTACAACATGCCGGGATTTTCCACAGGTGAGGCTAAATCAACAAGGAGCCCAGGCAGACGTGAGATAGGTCACGGCGCACTCGCTGAGCGTTCGCTCGTTCCCGTTCTTCCCTCTCCCGAGGAGTTCCCCTACGCGATCCGTCTCGTTTCCGACGTAGTTTCTTCTAACGGCTCTACCTCTCAGGGCTCTGTATGCGGCTCCACCCTCGCTCTTATGGACGCAGGTGTTCCGATCAAGGCTCCTGTTGCAGGTATCTCCTGCGGTCTTATCACCGCTGAGGACGGAAGCTGGGATACTATGATCGATATTCAGGGTCTCGAGGACTTCTACGGCGATATGGACTTCAAGGTTGCAGGTACTCACAAGGGTATCACCTCCATTCAGATGGACCTCAAGATCGACGGTCTTACACCCGAGATCATCAAGAGCGCGTTTGAAACAACACACAAGGGACGCGACTACATCATCGACGAGATAATCCTCAAGGCTATCGACGCACCTCGCGCTGAGGTTTCCGAGTATGCTCCCAAGATGATCTCTATGAGCATCCAC